>JBFIEB010000423.1:0-2095 GCA_041603555.1 Vicingaceae bacterium | reverse complement strand
TTCTACCTTTTCCTTTTCGTGAAAGCCGAATGGTTTGCATGGTTAAAGTACTTCCACCACTAACTATTCTTCCTTCTTTTATGTTTAAGTAAGCTGCTCTAGCAGTGGCTAACAAATCAACTCCTGGATGAGAATAAAAATTCTTATCTTCAAATTGAATAATGGCTTCTCTAAACTTATAAGGGACATCATCATTATGAGGAAAACGCCATTGACCATCTTCAGCAATTCGTGCTCCAATTAAGTTGCCTTCACTGTCTTCAATAACAGAACTAGTAGGGGTAATAAACAATTTAGATGGAAGAATAAAAGCGTAAATGATTAATAGAATTATTGGAATTCCTAATTCGATTTTATGCTTGACGATATGTTGAACTACTTTGTTAATAGTTCAAAATTAGAGATAAAAAATCCCTAATAATTTATAGAAGATGAATAAAATTTTAGAAATTAAATTTTAGAATGTGTTCCATCACAAAACCCACCATTAGCGGAATGTTTACATCCGCACCATGCCACTTTTTTATCCTCTTCTAAATCTATTATCTCTGGTTTAAAATTAGTAGGACCATGAGAGCCATCACAAAAAGGTTGTTTACTACTTTCTCCACAAGTACAAAAAGCATATTTCCCTGCTTTCATATCCATTACATAAGGCATTTTTTGAGCTATTTTTGGTTTGTCCATATTTTATATAAATTTCAGTTTATGATTATCCCATCTTTCATTGTCAATTTTCTGTCGGCTAGGTTGGCTAGCTCTTCATTATGCGTTACGATAACAAAAGTTTGATTGAATTCATCTCTTAACTTAAAGAATAATTGATGTAATTCTTTGGCAGAGGCTGAATCTAAATTTCCAGAGGGTTCATCTGCTAGAATAACTGTAGGGTCATTGATTAATGCTCTACAAACAGCAACACGTTGTTGTTCTCCACCTGAAAGTTCAGCCGGCTTATGACTGGCTCTATCGGCAACACCTAACACTTTTAATAATTTCATTGCCTTTTGCTCTGCTTCTGCCTTGTTTAGTTTTTGAATAAAAGCAGGAATACAAACATTTTCTAAAGCGGTAAATTCTGGTAATAAGTGATGAAACTGGAAAACAAACCCAATGTTCTTATTTCTAAATAGTGAAAGCGCTTTATCTTTTAATTTAGAAGTATCCACATCATTAATTTTAACAATCCCTTCATTTGCTTTGTCGAGCGTTCCAATGATATGCAATAGCGTTGATTTTCCTGCTCCAGAAGCACCAACAATAGAAATGATTTCTCCTTTTTTTATTTGTAGGTTAACACCTTTTAAGACTTTCAGGTCACCATAAGATTTATGTATGTTTTCTGCTTTAATCATTCATCAAAATAAAAAGCTAAGATAGTTAATTATTTGTTCAAAATTTGCCCTAGAAAAACCAATTAAAACTGTTACTTTTGATTGATAATTTTGAAAAATACAGCTAGATGAATATACATGAATATCAAGGAAAATCATTATTAAAAGGTTATGGTGTAGCCATTCAAGAAGGGATTGTTGCGAATACTCCTGAACAAGCAGTTGAAGCTGCCAAACAACTAAAATCGGAAACTGGCACAGAATGGTTTGTTGTAAAAGCACAAATCCATGCTGGAGGTAGAGGCAAAGGAACTGTTACAGAAACAGGTTCTCATGGAGTTGTTTTGGCAAAAGGTTTGGATAAAGTGGCAGATATTGCTAAAGGAATTCTAGGTGGTCATCTGGTAACAAAACAAACGGGGAAAGATGGTAAAAAAGTAAATAAGGTACTAATTGCACAAGATGTTTATTATCCCGGTGAAGTAGAAACCGAAGAATTTTACATGTCCGTATTAATGAACAGAGAAACAGGAAGGAATATTATAATGTATTCTCCTGAGGGAGGAATGGATATTGAGGCAGTTGCAGAAGAGACACCTCATTTGATTTTTAAGGAAGAAATTGACCCTACTGTTGGGTTGCAAGGTTTCCAGGCAAGAAGAATAGCTTTTAATTTAGGACTGTCAGGCGCAGCCTTTAAAGATATGATAAAGTTCGTGTATTCTTTGTACTCAGCTTATGTTGGGATTGATGCATCAATG
>JBFIEB010000422.1:0-2097 GCA_041603555.1 Vicingaceae bacterium | reverse complement strand
TTAACCCTGGGTTAAATCGATATGGAGATATTTTTTTGATGCGTGGTTAGGACCACTATGGGGTGAATTCTGGCCTAAGGCAATGATATGGTTAAAACCTAAGCGATTTACACAACTAGAGGTCTTCATTACTTGGGTAAAGTTAGCCACGCCAAATATTGTAGAACATCTTGATCCGCTTATTGTCACATTAGAAAATAAAGTTGATATACTCCTAGCTGAGAAAGAAACTGATGCGAAAGAAAAAATAGAAAAACACGCCAAGAAGTTAAAATATTATCAATATTACTTGGATCAACTTGAGCGCTTATCAGTTATGTTACGATTTGCAATTCCACTGGTATTTTCTCTATCTCAATCACCAGATAAGTACCAAAACTGACTAAATCTAATGATTTTTTTCCAACATGGGTAAAATTTTACCCATATTCAAAAAATACCTATAAAAAACCATATAAACTCAGAACTTTCGTGGATATCGAGTCTATTTTGTCAAGTATTTTCGTTTATTTTTCGAGAATGGGTAAAATTTTACCCATGTCAAAAAAAAACATTAAATATTTGTTTTTAAAGCGACCAGATCTATTATCTGAGTAGTTTTTAATGTCGAATATTCCAATGTAGGAGAGTTTAATCAATATCAATCCTAGAACTATATATTGAATTCCGACTACCAATAGAATTTTGAATAGAAATAGTGATTATATAGCACTGAATTTTGAAAGTGGGTATAATTTTACCCATAATCAGAAAAAACATTTTAAATTTCAATTCCTGTGATAGTTTTACTGGTTTCTCTAACATATATTGTGCTACATAGGCAATTGATTTTGGTTATCGGCGCAAGCTCAAGACTACCGGCAAGCTTCTATGGAATTTACTAGGAATTTTAAAGTTATTCATTATGATGGATAACAAATCAACCACCAAGTATATAAAAACTATAATATCTTTCATCACATTATTTCGATACTGGGTACAAGAAGAGTTACCTTTCAAGATGTCTTCTCAGACAACGCTGCGATTGTAAATGAAGAAGCAGGTGAAGTTGTTTTATCCATGCTAGCTTCAATCCAAAAAAGATCTGATGTTGCCAATATCAGTCGTTGTAATTTCCTCTTACATGAAACAATGTTAAGGTTTAAAATTGGAACTTATTGGGAAAAACATTTCAATAGAGTTAAAAAACATTACCACAGAAAGATCTTAGAAACTGATCCTGTTATAGAAAGATTTTCGAATCATTTTTTAGAAAGATTTAATGAAATAAAGAATAAGAAATGGAAACACTATAACCTTAAACTGTGTAGAAGTTATAAAGGAGGCTATAAGATCCAAGATTTAGAAAAGACTAGACGGTCAATACCACCAGAAGAAGTTAGAGAAAGCAAAAAGAAACCTACAAAACTACAAATCCGTCGAAAGCAATGGAAGGATAGACCAAACTTCTGGTGTGATGATGAAAAGATGTGGAGAATAGAGATAAATTGGTGGATGACTTACACAAAAACACTGACAGCGAGAGGAACATATTCAAAAAAAATGGTAAAGGATATTCTAGGTGAAGCAATGACTGAGGGATACTCCAAATTTAATAAGAAAGGTGACAATTGGTGGAAAAAAAATGATTTAAAATTAAATCATGAAATAATCCATACCTCATCTGATGACGCAGATCACGATGTAAACGTAGAAGAAGGAAAAGTTGAAGAAGAAAAAGATGAAGATGAGGATGAAGAGGATAGAAAGGAAATAATATCTGGTGGCGAAGAAGAAGATGAAGATCTGGATGAACCTATTAGTGAGACTGAACAAAATCAAAACGATATAGAAACCAAATTCAACCTAGACAAGTTAGGTCTTGGTAAACTATCTGATCATTTTAGTGAAGCTAATGATGAAGAAACATCACCATCATCAGAAGGAGATAAATCCGAAGAGAAAGAATTTGTAAAAGATTATGAATTTGGTCGCCGCAAAAAGAAACAACGAATTGCAACACTCAGTGACATGGAGGTATCACAAGCTTTCCTTAAATAACAATTTGTCAACATTGAGTGATGTTGTGGCAAGAAACTGCGCAAAATTGTCTAACCA
>JBFIEB010000421.1:0-2101 GCA_041603555.1 Vicingaceae bacterium | reverse complement strand
ATTGGAAAAATTTTATTTATAGAAGATTTGGATGAATATTTATACCATATAGATCGTATGATGATGAATTTAAAAAGAGCTGGAATGCTGGAGAAAATAGCAGGGTTAGTGGTAGGTGGAATGACGGATATGAATGACAATGAGATTCCTTATGGACAATCTGCTAAAGAAATCATAGCAGAGGCTGTTGAGGAATATGATTATCCGGTGTGTTTTGATTTTGATGCAGGACATTTAACCACCAACCTAGCTCTTAAATTTGGGGCAAATATTGAGTTGAAAGTAGGAGAAAAGTGTAGCTTAGAATTTGGTTAAGATTCACCAAATTTTTGATAACCATTAGGTATTTTAAATTTACTGGCATCTACTTTTTTTCTAAACATTTTGGTTGTTTCCAGTTGAGATTTAAGTTTCCCGTCAAATCCTTTTTCTTCACCAACTATTGGGAAATAACCAGCGTTATCTTGTATTTGCATAAAGTACAAGGCTACTTTGTCTTTTCTATTTAGCGCAGCTAATAGGTCTTTAAAGAAGAAATAATTTCCTTTGTCAATTACCCAATATTCAGCTTTTGATTGAAAATCGGGGTTGCTTACAGTCCATTTTACACAACTATAACCCAGTATTTCCTTTTTCTCATTAGTTTTAACCATATTCGATTTACTTAAATCTTTCACACTTGGTTTTGATTTAATTTCCATGTATAATTTTCTGTCATGATTTACAGCAACTACTTCCTTAGTTTTTAAATTAACCTGCATGGTACCACTAATTGAACCATCTTTTTTTAATTCATCAATTCTAACTTTTCCAGCCGAGATATAATAAATATACTTTGTCTCATCATAATAATTCTTTCTGTTAAATTCTATTATTCCCTCAAAGTTTTGTGCCAATAAAATAGCGGTAATCAGAAGACAGAAAGTAACAGTAAATGATTTTAATAAATTCATATAGTTTTTTAAGCAAGGCAAGATTACTAATAATCGATATTATTTAGAAAAAATTGGTTTTAAAAAAATAAATACTTTTACACATAGTGTTAATTTAATGAAACTTCATTTTGAAAAGTATGAAATACTTAATCTAAATGAATAGTTGAATTAATTCCGTTGAATAACGGAATCTATACAAAATAAAGTGGGTATGGCAGAGCATAATCAGTTAGGAGCAAAAGGGGAACAGATTGCGTTAAGTTTTTTAGAAAAGCTTAATTATAAAATAATAGCATCCAATTGGAAAGAAAAAAAATACGAAATAGATATTATTGCTGTAGATAATAATGAAATTGTTTTTGTTGAAGTAAAGACTAGGAGTAGTGAGGAATTTGGTAATCCCGAAGAGGCTGTTACATTAAAAAAACAGCAACATTTAATAGAAGGAGCTGACCATTATATTCAAAAAAATGAGATTGACTTAGATTGTCGTTTTGATGTTATTTCTATTATTCAAAACAAAAATGATAATAAATTAAATCATATTAAAAGTGCATTTTATCCAGAAGTTTAGAGTTGATTCTCGCAAGATTTTCGGATAAAATTAGGGGTGAATAGTGGTTAAAATATCTTCACCGGTTATGGCGTCTTTGGCAAAAATATTTATGGCAGTAATGTTCGGAAACCAAAAGGTACCACCATCTATCTGGATATAAATGCGATTCATTTTTATTACCCTATCCTCATGTTTGGTATAAACTTCAAATTGATTACTGCCAATCTTTTTTAAAGTAAAAAACATCTTTTTATAAGAAACAAACCTAAAAGTGGCATATTCTTCGTTAACATTTAAATATTCTAAACCATAAGCATATTTTTTCTGAGTCCAAGTTAATGGTTCAATTTTACCACCTTTGGTATTTTTTATCCAATAAACATTTATGGGATTGGTTAAGTTAAAATTACCTGTTTGCTCAACATTAACATCATATAATATTTGGTTAGCATCTTTACTCCTTTCAATTTTGAATAAAGAATTGAAACTGTGGGTTGTTACATCTACTTCAATATTATTAAATGCTAAGAGTAGTACACAAATGAATACCCCTAATGTAATTTTTAACTGCCTCAAAATGATAAAGTTACCTTTAGTATTGCAAATGTAT
>JBFIEB010000420.1:0-2104 GCA_041603555.1 Vicingaceae bacterium | reverse complement strand
GTTGTGTTATCAATTATAGAGACAGCTTTAATACTGAACTTGGCCTTTTTTGGGTAATAGAAAAGAAAGCCAAGTAAGGTGTAGAAATTTAAAAACGACTTGAAAATAAACGAGTTTATAAGTAATGTTTCCTTTTTACTGTTTTTTACGGTTCGGACGAGTTGAAGCATAAAGTAAAAAGCAAGCAGACAAATTCCTAATCTCCATGATATCGCAAGCATACAAAAACTGATAAACAAATATAACACATAAATAAAATTGTTTCGATATCTTTTTAGATATGCTAAACTGAATACATGTTTACGCATTAATACCCCAGTTGAAAGTAATGCCTTACTAAAATAAAAACTTATTAATCGTTTTTTGTCAAAATAGCTAACTGTATGATGGTTGGCAAAAAGTAAATTAAAGCGTTTTGCGGGAAATCCAAGCTTCGAAATCCTCAGCCCAAGATCGTGATCCTGACTTCGAATAAGCCTTTCATCCATCCCACCGGAATTTTCCCATAACCAACGAGCTACTAGCATAAGGCCTCCAGTTACAGTTATAAATTCGACTGACTTTGGTAAGACTATTTTTGACTGATGCAGGTATTGAAAATTACTATCGTAGAATTTATCTTGCCAATAGCCATTAATAAACGGATAGTCCGGAACCATGGTAATGGGATTAAATACTTTCGGATAAAAATCCAGCAAAAGTTCCATGTCTCCATCAATAAAAAAAAGAAATTCGCCTGAAGAATATTTTGCACCAACATTACGAGCAATTGCTGCATTAACCTGGCCTTCTATTTGAATGATTTTTACTGGAAATTGTCGAGCAATATTTATTGTTTCGTCCGTTGAATTAGAATCAACGTAGATAATTTCAGCATTGGTTATTCCATTTTCTTTAATAAAGCTTTCAACTGATTTAAGGCATAATGAAATGGTATGCTGGATATTTTTACCGATGATAATGAATGAAACCATAATTTAATTTTCCAAAAAAGCCTTTGGTAATTTAGATAGTTTTCGATGTTGTTTAATTTTTTCCCACTTCGCTAAAGCTCGATAGTAAGCGATAATTTTAATTTTACCTAAGACAAAAGAGAATTTTATTGTGTTTTTTATCACATTATAGCATAAGTGGTAAGTTTCGGATAATATATTATAAAACAAGCTATAATTAATATCCTTCAGTTTACCCAAAACCACAACCATTTCCCGATTCTGTGATTGCAATAATGTTCTTTGAGTAATTTGCTCTCTGTCATGATAGCCAATTGCATCAGGTACAACTCCTACTTTATACTTTCTATAATGAACTCTTCTTATAAAATCGTTGTCTTCACCATAATGTGGGAAAATAGGATCAAAACCACCAATTTCATTGACAGTGCGTACAGGAAGTAACCAAATGGCAGCGTTTACAAAAGGTATTTCAATTATTTCTTTCTTATTTAGCTCAGTTAAATTATTTATTTCTTTATTCATCAGGTACTTTCTAAACATATAATCCAAGTCGCCAGTAGGAGAATAAAGTTGTAACGGACTTAGTACGCCATATTCTGGATGTTTTATACTAACATCTATAAGTTTTTCAATGGTATCAGGTTCTATCCATGCATCCTGATTCAATAGGATAATATAATCAGCTCCTTCTCTGAGCGCAATTTCAATACCCTGATTGTTAGCCTTACCATATCCGTAATTTACCGAGTTTTCGACAAGGTGAGTTTTTTGGAATTTTTCTTTTATTAAGAAAACTGTTTCATCCAAAGAACAATTATCAACTACGATGCTATTTATAGGAACAGTTGATGGAATCAAACTATTTAAGCATTGCTCAATCCATTCAACTCCGTTATAGGTTACGACTATTACAAAAATTTTACTCAAATTAAATTTTACTTTTTTTTAAAATTACCTAATAACACTTATACTTTTTTACAAATAAATCCAATGCCTCCGCTTATTAAACCAGGATGTATTTTCCATAAAATTTTATGAATAAACAATCCAGTTTTATTTAGTTTATACTGTACTCCATCTTTCGATTTTGTTAATCGCTTAAGAGGGTAATCAACAGTTAAACCAAAACTATATGGAGAAAGGAGATC
>JBFIEB010000419.1:0-2108 GCA_041603555.1 Vicingaceae bacterium | reverse complement strand
AGTACCTTTTGAAGTAGTTCCATCACGATTTTGTAATGCATAATTAACCTTACTATACGACACTCCTGCATAAAACCCTGGTGGCAATAAATTATTTGTAATTTTAGATATATTATAACTCATTGAAAAAATAATACTAATCCCATCTTGATCTACAACTCGATTATTTACTCTAGGGGATAAAACATACCCAAGGGAGAATAACATTCCTAAATCTGTTGTTGCTTTTTCAAGTAACATACCTGCATGAAGTTTTTTACCACCTTGCTGTTGAAATTTTGTTTGTTTCATCTTACCATTGGCATATCCCTTATTATTTGCGATTCTCTTTACACGTAAAACTCCTAACAATTCCTTTCTTTCTGCGCCACCTTTCGTATCTCTAATAATATCATAGGCAAGGAACTTATCATCAATTTTGAGTCCTTCTTTTTTTCCTAAATCAGCTGAAACTTGATAACCCTTTTTTAGTCGTTCATTATTAACCTGAGGTGCACCGCTTTCAATATTAATACCTGTTGAATCCATAACAGGTAGAATAGTTGTCGTATCTTTCTTTGGTGCAAA
Source organism: Vicingaceae bacterium (assembly GCA_041603555.1). GTDB lineage: Bacteria > Bacteroidota > Bacteroidia > Flavobacteriales_E > Vicingaceae. Next base: position 1,541 of record JBFIEB010000419.1, on the reverse strand, counting down.
TTCGCCTTGGTTATTAGCAGCTACAAGCGTCCTCGCTCTAAAATCTGCAACTGAATTACTAAAATAACGTATTGCTTCTGCTTCCATTTTAGAGCCAATTTCGTGCAATTTGTTATCCATTTCATCAGATTTTAAACCTGTATAAATCCCCAACACCCTAGTCCTGGTCATGTCTTTAACCTTTCCACGTTTGGTATTGACAAACTTTAACGGAAATGACGCCCTGTTAAATGTCTTAATTTTTTCTCTATCATGATTATTTTTATCCGACCACATAGTACGGTAAAATCGATCTGCTATAGAATCATTAAAATCTAACTTGTATAAATGGGCTGAATAATCAACCACATAACCATCCGCTACCTTTTGGCCATGCTGGTTCCATTTTCCTTCTCTTAGGTGTCGAATCTCATATACTAGGATATAGGAACGGTTAATTAATTTCTCACCAACCAATGCTAATCTCGTTAACGCTAAATTTTCTCCATCAACCACATCTTTATTATTTGCATTATAATTTGCCTTTTCAATTACTAAATCACTATTAAAGTCTTTATTCTCATCTCTATTCCACCATCTTGCAACTACCTTTCTACTTTTATAGTCAACGAGTGCTTCATGTAATGGTTTCTGCATTTTTAATTTCTGACGGCTATCTACTACTCCAAATACAATAATTTCTTTACCATATTTATTCATGTCAACTGTAATAGTTTGAACACCTTCCCCCAAATCAAGTTCATCGAACTTAGCAGGAAGTGTTATATCATCTATTGTTTTAGCAATAATATACTCACTTGTTTCTTTTGGTTTTATAAACAGCTTACTAATGGTTGGTCGCATATATTTAGTCTCCACTTTATCTTCATCTGCTTTGTATTTTACATAATTGATGTATTTTTTAGAGGTTGTTTTTAATGAGTTGTAATTCACAATACTTGGATTATTTGCAGGGGTTATATCAACGATTTCTTCTTGCTTTGAAGATTCTATATCTGCTGGGGAAATAACTTCTCGGATAATTTCATCGAAAAATTGACTAAAATATAGGTTCAATTCAGCAGCCAAATTAGAGTTATAAATCAGCCTATTTGACATTCTCTTCTTCCTATATTTATTTTTATATTGTGCCAAAAGGGCTACATTATTGTAATCTTGATATGTTATTCTAATTTTTCCCTGTGCAGAATTTCGTGGTTCAGCAGAAATCTTAAGATTTGAAACAGACAGTTTAAAACCCTCTTCAAGAACTTCAAGTCGTAATTTATAATCTAATTGGTATTCAAATGAATCTAGTCGCCCTGGGGAATGGCGATACTTAGGGTGGTTGGGATATTTAAAAAATTTTATGAGACATTTCCTTTTTTCTGTTACATTAAACGCTGAAGAGTTAAGAGGATCTTCCTTAATCCCCTCTTTGTATTTTTTCTCACTCCAAATATTGAATTTGTTAAGCATCAATGAGTTCAATTTAGAAATGAAAACTCGACTATAATTTATGTTATTTCCTTGGTACTCAATAAGAGTGACTCCTATCCTCT
>JBFIEB010000418.1:0-2114 GCA_041603555.1 Vicingaceae bacterium | reverse complement strand
GGTCTAAAGAAGAATATGAACAATTAGTAGCCGCAAAAAATGAAGTTATAATCGAAGAAGAATAAACTCTAGTATTATGGATGAAGGGAATAACGAGAATAAATTAAATATTGAATTAAATGAAGAAATTGCTGAAGGAATTTATTCCAATTTAGCCATAATTAGTCATTCAAATTCAGAATTTGTAATTGATTTTATTAAAGTCATGCCTGGCATGCCTAAAGCTAAAGTTAAATCCAGAATATTAATGACTCCTGAACATGCCAAAAGGCTAATCAATGCGCTTCAAGATAACATTGAAAAATATGAGGCAATACATGGGAAAATTAAAGACCTTGGTCCTGGCCCACAAGGAGGAATTCCTATGAACTTTGGTGGACCAACGGCAGAAGCTTAAGTAATCATTATATTGTTTAAAGGGAGGCTAAATTAGCCTCCCTTTTTTGTATCTTTATCTTAACCATGTACAAAAATAAGTTAAATATAAAAGCTTGGGCAGAAGAAGATAGACCACGTGAAAAATTAACACTCAAGGGTAAGAATGCGTTATCTGACGCTGAATTGGTAGCTATACTCATAGGCTCTGGAAATAGAAATGAAACTGCCGTAGAACTATCCAAAAAGATTTTAGCTTCTATAAACAATGATTTAAATAAATTGGGCAAACTTTCTATTACTGATTTAACCCACTTTAGTGGAATAGGAGAAGCTAAAGCTATCAGTATTATAGCTGCTTTAGAATTAGGAAGGAGAAGAAAAAAATCTAACATAGAAAAAAGAATATCTATTAAATCGAGTAATGACGCATATAATGCAATCAATGATGTATTAAGTGATTTACCACACGAAGAGTTTTGGGTAATTTACCTTAATAAGAAAAATGAAATTATCAAAAAAGAAAATATTAGTAAAGGAGGAATAGATGGAACTATTGCCGACACAAAAATTATTTTTAAATATGCCATAGATCAACTAGCTTCTGCTATGATTTTATGTCACAATCATCCATCTGGAAATTTAAAACCTAGTAGTGCTGATATTAAACTAACTAAAAAACTTAAAGAAACAGGAATTATGCTAGACACTCCTGTTTTAGACCATTTAATTATTGGCGAAAAAGATTACTTTAGCTTTGCTGACGAAGGAATTATTTAATCCCTAAATATTTGATTTTAATCTATTCACATAAACTAACTCCACGCCTAAAGTACATCTTTAAAACAATATTTACTGATATTCTTCAAGCAGAAATTAGTTTTACTGATAGCACTGTTGAATTTGAAAATTCTCAAAACACAAAAATCAATTACTCTAATTCTAAATTGAATTCAGGTATTTTTTTTCAAAGTTCTTCCATTTTATTTGAAACAGGTATTAGTGAACAAGAGATTAATATTTTTGAGATTAACAGTCAAAAGTATTTTTTTAGTGTTGGAAAAGATTCTGAATTTCCATTTGACCCTTTTGCAGCAAGTTTTTATTTAATTAGTAGATATGAAGAATATCTACCTCATATTAAAGACCAACATGAAAGATTTTTAGCTTCAGAAAGTATCGCTTTTCAAAACGATTTTTTAGGTAAACCATTAGTTAATATTTGGATTAATGAAATTGCTAATAGGATAGAATTTCTGTGTAATTATAAATTTCCGGTGAGATCATTTAAATATATTTCTACAATAGATATTGATAATGCTTATGCATATAAACATAAAGGTTTAATCAGAATAATTGGAGGCTTATTAAGGGCTTTTTTTAAAGGAGATAATTTTATTGAAAGATTGGGTGTTGTTTTTGGAAAAAAAACAGATCCTTACGACACTTATAAATATCAATATGAAATTCATAAAAAATATGGTATTTCGCCAATCTACTTTTTCTTATTGGCTGATTATGGATTAAATGATAAAAATATTCCCGTAAAAAATAAAACATTTCAATCATTAATTAAATCTATATCTGACTATTCTGAAGTCGGTATCCATCCATCTTATGCTTCTAATAAGAATATTGAAACACTATCTAAAGAAATAAAAAGATTACAATCAATAACACACAGAAATACTACTAAAAGCAGGCAACATTTCTTAAAACTTAATTTTCCCCACACTTAT
>JBFIEB010000417.1:0-2127 GCA_041603555.1 Vicingaceae bacterium | reverse complement strand
TAGCTACTATAATAAGTGAAGCGAAACGTTTTCCAATGATGGCTAATCATAATGTAGTTATTATAAAAGAAGCACAACATTTAAATAGAGAGATAGATAAGTTAGAAAGCTATATAGAAAACCCTACCCCAACTACCCTATTGGTTTTTTGCTATAAGTACAAAAAGATAGATGGCAGAAAAAAGTTTGGCAAAACCTTAAAACAAAAAGCTGTTTTTCTAGAAACTAAAAAGCTTTACGACAATCAAGTTCCTGATTGGATAACGAGTTATTTAAAAATTAAAAATTACACCATCACACCTCAAGCAGCATTGCTAATTGCAGAGTTTTTAGGTGCAGATTTAGGAAAAGTTGTTAATGAGTTAGAAAAACTAACCATTAATGTTCCAGAAGGAAATGAGATTACTCCCGAGACTGTAGAGAAGAATATTGGCATTAGTAAAGACTTTAACAACTTTGAATTAAATAAGGCATTAGGAGTTAAAGATGTTTTGAAGGCGAATAAAATTATTTATCATTTCTCAAAGAATGAAAAAGACCATCCCCTTATTGTAACTATTGGATTAATGTATAATTTTTTCACCAATATTTTAAAGTTTCATTACACCAAAGATAAATCGAGAAACAATATCGCTGCTGTATTAAGAGTGAGTCCGTTTTTTGTGGGAGAATACGAAATTGCCGCTAGAAATTATTCCATTAAAAAATCAGTAAAAATAATCGAGTATTTAAGAGATTATGACCTTAAATCTAAAGGAGTAAACAATACTTCAACTTCTAATAGTGAGCTACTAAAAGAGCTGGTTTTTAAGATATTGCATTAGTTTTTAGTTATATTTGGTAACAACAAGTAAATTTAATCGCAAGATTTGATATGCCTTTTAATGGCTTGATAGGTTCTTTCAATGTTATTATCCAAGCCTATAGAAATACGAACTAACCCATCTGATAATCCCATTTCAGCTCGCTCTTCCTCAGGTATTTCAGAAGAGGTACTTCCTCCTGGTGCGCTAAACAATGTTTTGTAAGAACCCAAACTAACAGCCAAGTACCCTACATTATCGTCTTGCATTTTTTCCATTAACTGATTTGCTTTTTTATGGTTATCCATATCAATTACAAACAATCCTCCAAACCCAAATTCAGTGTTCATCATACGTTTCATAGTTTGGTGTTGAGGATGCTTTGCTAACCCAGGATAAATAATTCTGTAACCATCTTTATCTAAATTATCAGCTAAATACTGTGCATTTGCACTATGTTGTTTCATTCTAATATGTAGTGTCCTTAAATTCTTCAAAATACTTGCAGATCTAAAACTATCCAAAACAGGACCTAACAACATTGCTGCACCATTATTTACATCGTATAATGAATTAATTAATTCAATACTGCCACATACCGCTCCGGCAACACAATCGCTCATTCCATTAATGAATTTGGTCATACTATGAACAACAACATCCGCACCCAATTTAGCAGGAGAAAATATCATTGGTGTAAACGTATTATCCACTACTAATTGACAATTAGTTGCTTTCGCAATTTTAGAAAGTGCTCTAATATCAGAAACTTCTAACATTGGATTGCTTAACGTTTCGCAGTAAATTACTTTTGTATTAGGAGTAATCGCTGTTTTTACTTGTTCCAAATTGGTAGTATCAACAAATTTGGTGTTGACATTAAACTTTGGTAAAAAGTTTTTAAAAAAAGCATAAGTCCCTCCATAAATCGTTCTGCTAGAAACTACTTCATCACCAGCATTACAAAGCTGTAGAATAACAGAAGTGATAGCAGCCATGCCAGATGACATGACACAAGCACTTTCCGTTTCTTCCATTTCCGCCAAGGCCATAGACAAATATCTATTACTTGGGTTCCAGTGCCTAGAGTATAAGTAACAACCTTCTACCTCTCCTTCAAAAACACCCTCCATTGTTCCTGCTCTCAAAAAAGTATAAGTAGAAGAATCTGTTATAGAAGGGTTAACCCCTCCGTATTCACCAAAGTATTGTAAATCTTGGATGTTATCTGCTGGATTAAAATTACTCATAACTGACTTTTTAAAGAATTATATTTTACAAAGTTTAATAAAAACAAAATATAAATCTATGATTTAGCACAGTA
>JBFIEB010000416.1:0-2150 GCA_041603555.1 Vicingaceae bacterium | reverse complement strand
CCAAAGTATATTCATTTAGCATACTAAGTACTTGTTCTTTCGAATTGAACATTAATACATCTATAATTGATAATCCGCCAATAAAATTAGTCGCAAAATGATTGTATGGAATAATTTTATTTTCAATAAAAAACAAGTTCACCCCATGCTCTTTAAAATAAGCTTTCTCATAAAGCTCTTTTCCTCCTGAAGGATTTATATAAGTATCTATATTTCTTAACCTACAAATTTCTATTAAACGATCTGCTTTATCCATCTCTTTTGTTAGAGCATATTTATCAGAGCTTTTTTCTAATACGGTTGAAAGTTGAAGATAGTTGGTTATTTTTTCGATACTAGTTATTGTAAGATTAGCTATCGTTGAATGATTAGATTCAAACACATTTTTTACTAACTGAAAAATTTCTTCAAAATAAGGTGCTTTTTTGTAGTTAAACTCGATTGTGCTATAGAATTGTTTTAGCCATTTTTCATCATACCCCAAAGCTGTTTGGTTAATCAATTTATTTTGAGAAGCTTTTAATAAGGGAATACTAAATAAATTAGCTTTATTATTTATAAGTAGTTGATTTCTATTGATCCATCCTCTTTTTATAAAATTTACATCATCATAAAACACAAATACATCAACTGCGTTAACCAATTGAAAATAACCTATATACGGAAATATGTAGGGTTGCACTATAGCTATTTTCATTACTTAATTGGGGATTTTATAATACTTGCGATTAAATCAATGTCGGATTTTTCCAAATCTGCATACATAGGTAAACACAGTACAGATTCTGTTACTTTAGCTGCATTAGGCAAGTTTGAACGACTAGCTGATTCTATAGATGAATAGATAGGAAAATCAGAAATTAAAGGGTAAAAATATCTTCGTGTGTAAATATTATTTTCCAATAACAAATCATACAATTGGTCTCTTGAAATAGGATAATCACTACTTAAAAAAATAGGGAAATAACCATAATTATAATTCTCTATTGTACTAATGTCTAACAATTGTAATCCGTTTATATTTTTTAGTAAAGGACAATAATATTGATGTACCTCTTTTCTTTTTTCAATATTTCCATCAATAGATTTTAAATTTAACAAGCCATAAGCAGCCTGAACTTCGTTCATTTTTGCATTAATGCCAGAATCAACAACCGTTAATTCATCAACAATTCCAAAGTTTTTCAAATTATCGATTTTGGTTTTCATTTCTTTGGAATGACTAATAATTGCTCCACCCTCAATTGTGTTGTATACTTTTGTAGCATGAAAACTCAATATGGATAAATCACCATAGTTTAGTATAGATTGATTATTTTTTTTAATTCCAAATGCATGGGCTGCATCGTAAATCACTTTTAGATTATGTTTCCTAGCTAATCCTTCTATTTTTTCTACATCACATGGTACACCATAAACATGCACAGGCATAATTGCAGTAGTGTCTTTTGTTATGGCATTTTCTATTTCTTCAATATTAATGTTACAATCATTGTTATTGATATCAGCAAAAACAGGAGTAATTCCGTTCCATATTAATGAATTAGTTGTAGCTACAAAACTATAAGGAGTTGTAATCACTTCTCCCTTAATATTTAAGGCTTGTAAAGAAGTAATTAAAGCTAAAGTTCCATTAGAAAATATAGAAATGTATTCAACGCCTAAATAGTTGGCTAATTCTATTTCTAATTCTTTATGAAAATCTCCATCATTGGTAATATATTCAGATTCCCAAATTTTGTCTAATGATTGATGAAATTCTTCAAGAGACGGAAGAGAAGGCTTAGTAACGTAGATGTTTTTCATATGCAGTTTTATGTTTTATTTTCCCACGGGAAATTAGCATCTTTTCTAACATTGATTCCAATAAAATTGGCTAGTTTTTGATAGCTGTCTTGTTCAGATACGTTTAAGAGGAGTAAATCGTTTGGTCGGTCTTTAAAATATTCCATTACATCTTTAATATGATTTTCATAATATGTTGTAAGCATTTCCTTATCATAGGGGTCGTCATTTTCTCCTATCCCATATATTCTAGTAATTACACCCCAAGTCCATCCTGGATAAACATAATCAACATTTTTTAAAATTTCAACGGAAGGGACTCTGTTATTTCCATATAATTTTGAGTGAAAATTCACCACAGAATT
>JBFIEB010000415.1:0-2152 GCA_041603555.1 Vicingaceae bacterium | reverse complement strand
TTGGGGTATTATAGATGGAGAGGTTATAAATATGATTCAACTCTTTGCCATTATTATTACTCTAATAGGGGTTTATTTTATCAACAAAAATTAGATAATGCAACCTTTTGTTATGTATTTACATCTATTGTAAAACATAACAATAAAATCTCGAAAATGAAAAAGTGTCTTTTAGTATTATTATCAGTGTTTATGCTTATTCCAATTGCAAATGCATCTCATATCATAGGAGGCGATATTAACATTCAATGGGTAAGCGCGAACAATTACCACATCAAACTTAGAGCTTATCGAGATGATGTAAATGGTATTAACATGCCTGCCTCTATAACCATTGGAGTATATGACATGCTTACACACGTTCAGGTTGCTACTCAAGTTTTGCAAAAAACGAATGCCTTCACATTAGTTCCTCTTGGGGATCCTTGTTATACTCCAAATCCTGCTATTGTCAGAATTGAAGAGGGTATTTTCGAATCACCGACTAATTTAATTATAGCTAATAATCCTAACGGATATTACTTACAAGCACAAATCAACGCAAGAAATTCATTAGCAATCAATGTTCAAACCGGAGGAACTATGGTTTGGTTTGCAACAATGCCTGACCCTGCGATTGGTCCAAATTCTTCTCCAGATTTTGATGATTACCCCAACGATGCTTATTTCTGCATAAATAGTCCAAAAATCTGGTCATATCCGATTACAGACGCTGATGGTGACTCATTAGCCTATACGTTAGAAGAGCCCCTTGATGCATGGACTGCGGCAAATGGAACTTTTGCTGGTTCAGGACCATACCCATTCTATCAACCATTAAGTTGGCAGCCAACCTATAATATTAATAATATTGTGGGAGGAGCTCCTCCTATGTCCATAGATACTATGACCGGAGTTATAACTGCCGCTCCTTCAGTACAAGGATTTTTTACTTTTGCCATAAGAGTTGAAGAATTTAGAGATGTAAATTTGGATGGAATTAAAGAGAAAATCGGAGAAACAAGAAGGGATGTTCAGTACATTAGTTTGAATTGTACTGGTGGAAATCCACCTCAGTTTTTAAACTTAGTTCCAGTTAACGGACAAACAATACAAGTTCCTTACAACAAGTTATACTGTAAAGATTTGATTTTTAATGATATAAATGCAACTGATACATTATACATTGAAATGATATCGCCTATTTTTGATACTACTATTTTGGGTATGGATACTGCTTGGCAAGCATGGCCTACACCTGATGGAAATGGAGATTATCATTATTATTATAATTATAACTCTGGTCCTCCTGCTTCGTGGAACGATTCAGTAGTTATTCCACCTAATCAATGGGATCCAATTGTTGGCGCAGAATGGAATATTGGGACTGTTGCACAACGCTTTTGTTGGACACCACCGTGCGAATCAATAGACTCTATCTATCCATTTCAGGTTAATGCCTTTTCTTTAGGCTGTGATGGGAAATCTCAGGATAGTATTGTTTTTAATATTCAGGTAATTCCACCACCAACTAGTTTGCCTCTTCCAGCGGATTTAAATATCCCATATGGAGATAAATTTTGTCAAGACATCACATTTTCTGACACTAGTATTGTAGATGTATTAAAATTAACAATTACTTCAGAAATCTTCGCAATGGGAGCTGATTTCCCTTCATTACCAACAAATTATTTGTATGGTGGATTTTTGAATACTGGAGTAGGAAATGGTGTTCCTAATCAAGTTTCAGTTGGAACTCAATTTTGTTGGAGACCTGACTGCGAACACATTGGAGGTGTTTTCCCGGTTAGAGCTATCTTATCTTCTGTGGACTGTCCATCAGCAAACTCAATTAAAGATACTATTATATTTAACCTAACAGTAACACCACCATTTGATAGTTTAGATGTTATATCAAATGTATTTACACCAAATGGTGACGGTATAAATGACTTTTACACATTTGGGTATACAAATGAACTTGGCGAACAGATTGGAGGGGTGTCTAACCCTTGTAATGATCATCTTGAAGTTCAAATATTTAATCGATGGGGAATACTAATTTATGAAAATGAAAATCTAACTGACCCAACGTTCCAATGGGACGGTAAAAATAAAAGCGGAAACGATGTTCCTGCTGGAACTTATTTTGTACTAGTTCATGGTATCTATG
>JBFIEB010000414.1:0-2154 GCA_041603555.1 Vicingaceae bacterium | reverse complement strand
TAGAGGGAGCCTTAGACAAAACATTAGAAGAGAAAGACGAGCAAACAAGAAGATATCAACAAGAAAAAACGGAATTGCAACAAAGAATTAACGAATTTGAACAACAAAATCTGAGTCTGAGATTGGAAATAGAACAATTAAGAAGACAAAACGATGAGCATATTGATAGATTAAGAGCAGAGTTAGAGCAACTCAAAGCTCAACTCGTTGAAGCTAAAACAGAAAAAGAAAAAGCTGAAAAGGCCGAAGAAAGTTTGATAGAGTCTTATAATAATGTGGTTGGCCAACTCAAAAAAGATTTAGCAAAAATGAAGGAATTGAATGATCAATTTAAAGCAAAAGAAATTAAACATAGAGACACTATAACGAAATTAGAAACTATAATTGAAAAAGAAATTAATAATGTATTAGGACAAAGCGGAACTTATGAAGAATTGACTATAGATATAAAAGAAAAACAAGAACTTAACAATGCATTAGAAGAAGAAGCTAAAGACTTAGAAGAATCAGTTAATGCACTAAAGGGTTCTGAAGATGAAATTAAAGAAAATATTATTAAAGCAGAACAACGTTTAAGAGAACTTAAAGAAGGAATTGTAGAAGAAGTATTTTCTACAGAAGTATTTCAAAAATATTTAAGTGATTTTGAACAATTAGAAGAACAAACAAAGGAATTAAAACAACAATTAGAACAAAAAACTGACACGATACTAGAGATAATGCAGGAAAATCTTGAATTTAGAACTAAAATAGAAGATGCGGAACAGAAAGCTCAAAAATTTGAAAATTTAAATAATCAAATAAAAGACGCAGAAAATACAATCCAAGAAACAAAAACTAAGTTAGAGGAAATAGAAACCGAGAATCAGCGTCTTAACCGTGAAAAACAGCAAAAGCAATTAGACATAACAGGATTAGAGGAAAAACAGCGACTAATGGAAACTACAATGAAAGAGAGATCTTCAACATTTGAAGAAGAAAAAAACAAGTTAAAACAAGACATTAAAAAGTTTGAAGATGATGTTGAGGCGTACGAACAAGAGATGATAAAACAAAATGAACAAATTAGGGAACTCAGGAAGAATTTAACCGAAAATGAAATAAAAAAGGAGGAATTAGAAGAAGAAAATGAAAATTTAAAAGGTGAATTAGAAAAAGCTAAAGAAGCATTAAAAGCTAAAGAGGAACAATATGATGAAAAAATAACTGCGTTAACTAATACACTTGAACGTCAACAACAGGATATTGACATTAGTTTAAAGGATGTAGCATCATTACAACCTACAGTGCAAATTCAAGATATCTTGTGTCAACAAGGTATAGATTCTGAATTACAGGCAGAAGTTGATAAGATTATAGGAGAATACAGAAGAGATCTTGCTCAAGATTATAAAGGTTTAAGAGATTTATTCGAAAAACAATTACAAAACAAGTTTGGAGATATCGAAAATTGTTATAAACAGAAACAACAAGATATGAAAAGCAATCTCGAAATTTACCTACAGAGAAAAATTCAGCTTTTGAATAAACTTACAAATTTAAAAGGAAAGAACGATCAAAATGAACAAAAGGATTTCATTGAGACCATTTTAAAAGATTTAGAGGCATTACACAAGGAGGAGATGGATAAATGTAAAGGAACACAGCTTCAGCCTGGTGAAATGCAAGAAGACATCAATAGAATATATTTTAAAGTAAAAGATATGATGGAAAAAATGGGTAAATTAAAGAAGGAGAGAGATAAATTTGGAAATATTTTAAGAACTAAACTTGCAGAAATGAATATTTCAGATGCAGACATAAAGGAACTTGAAGCAACTATATTAAGATTAGACGAAGAGTTGGTAGAAGTTCAAGCAGAACATGATGCGGACTTTCAAGAGTTGATGAAGAAAGTAGACGAAATTTGTCACCTTAAAGAATCAAAAAAGGCAGATGAATTAAGAATGAAAATTATAAAAGAACAAAGATTCGAGTATTTTGAACAACTTAATGAGCAAAAACGACTACTTCGTTTAGCAAAAGAACAAATAATAGGGCTAAAAAGAGAGAAAATAAAGAAAGAAACTTCATTAGAAGGACTGTTGAAGGGTATAAACGAGAAAGGTGAAGAACTCAAAGCTGCAAAACTCGAGCTTCAACAATTTGAAGAGG
>JBFIEB010000413.1:0-2164 GCA_041603555.1 Vicingaceae bacterium | reverse complement strand
TTTTGGATTTTTGCTATTGGATTGGTTTTTATTACCAAGAAAGGGTAAATAAACAACTGTTCCTTTCAATATTGAACGCCTAACATTTCTATTTCGGTTAACACAAACTTCCCACCTTTTTCTTTTATGTGTAATATAGCATCTTCACTGCCATCTTGATAACCTACACTCAGTTTGATTTGATAGCTCCCCTCTTCTATTTCAATAAAATCTTCGATAGAACTCGTTCCGCCATCTGAACCTAACATTAGTAATAAATAACTATCCAAGGTAGATCCAAACATGTAACCCAGCTCTCCGACCTCTTTACTAATAATAATCGGGAAAACTGTTGGGTGATTCTCTTGGTACATAAAAGGTAGCCCATAGGTTGGGCAATTAATATAACCGTCAGGATTATCAGGTTCTTCAAATGTAGTAGCAGCTAGATCAAAATGATAAAAATTATCCTTTACTCTATAACCAACATCCCTTTCTTCTTTACTCATTTGATTATTTATATGGTCTTTGGCTTTACTTCTTAAGTATAAATCTTCACCACTAATCCAAGATGGTACATCAGCCCCTTCACTTACAGAAAACCAATGCCAACCATAAACGAGGCATTCATCATTTTCAGCATCCATTGGAGGCATCCTATCTCCCTTACGGGGCATTACAAAAGTGGCACTTGCAATATGGTAAGTTGGTGGTTCTGCCGGATTAGGATTAGTGCGAGCAGGTGTTTTACGGACAATTATTCCATCAAAATTGGTATAAATTAATCCATCTAAGTCTTCTTCGTCTTCAATTGGTTCTACCACTTCTACCCCAGTACTATCTTGTAATTCTTCGCTAATTGCAGCTTCTTCATTTGCTGAACTGCAAGCCAATATTGATAATAAAAACAATTGATATGGTAATTTTTTGAATTAAGCTGAAGTACAAATTTATCTAATGAAATTTTCATAATTTTTAGGTACATTAGCTTTGGTTAATGTTCAAAAATAGTTCTTGATGAAAACTTTATTCACTTTATTCACCATCATTTTAATATCTTTTAATACTATGGGACAAAATAAACATCCAATGAAAATAGCTATGGTTGGCGTACTTGTTGAAGATCCAGCTAAAGCTTTTAAGTACTATACCGAAGTATTGGGCTTTGAAAAAGTCATGTATCAACCTGAGGCATATATTGCCATTGTTAAATCTACTTTAGATAGTAATGGTACTACTATATTACTAGAACCAACCGAGCCAGGTGGCATTGAAATTGCTAAGAAGTTCAAAAAAGAAATATATGAATTAGGATATCCAGTCATTACATTTAGTGCTGATGATATTTACAAAACGGTAACAGAACTTAAAGCAAAAGGAGTTAAATTTAAAAAAGACCCAATAAAAACTGCTTATGGATATGAAGCTGTATTTGATGATGACAATGGCAATTACATTCAATTAGTACAACTCAATTAACAAAAAGAACAATGAAAAAACTACTTATTATCTTTCTTGCCTTACTTCCTTTACTAACTATAGCTCAAGAAAAAGGGTCTAAAAAAATTACAATTACGGATAGTTTAAACTATAACGAAGAGTATTATGTAATGAAGAAAACCCCTGATGTAAAACATGGTGAATACCAAAAACAAACTAAGAAGGGTACTGCCTTTGAGAAAGGTTTTTACAAAAACGGAAAGCGTGATGGTAAATGGACCATTAAGTTGCAAGGCGATTCACGTATTTATTCTACTGGAAAATATGCTGCCGGAAAAAAAATTGGACAGTGGACTTATTACTATGATAGTAAGGTAGATCAGATATATGACCATAGCACCAATAAAGTAATTACCTCAAACCGTGAGGCAGGTAAGCTCGATTATATTGGTGGTAAAACACTCATTCATACCTTTATAGACGAAAACCTTATTTACAACGAGAGTGCCAAAACAAGGGGTATTAAAGGGAAGGTATTCATCACCTTTGATGTAAATGTAGATGGTGAAATAAAGAACGTAGTTATTACTAAAGGCGTGCACGATTTACTAGATGTGGAAGCCATGCGAGTAATTAGACTTCTTCCTTCTGCATGGATACTACCGAATGTAGGTGGAGCTCCTGCTAAAGGCTCTTTTAGTTGGGAAATTAATTTTGGGTCGAGGTAAACTAACTATTTCTTCAC
>JBFIEB010000412.1:0-2169 GCA_041603555.1 Vicingaceae bacterium | reverse complement strand
GCTGATGCTGGAGCTTTCGGTGTAGATCCTGCTGAGTACGATGCTTTTGGAATTAAAACAAAAGATGGACTAACCACTCGTACAGAATATGGTGGTTATATGAGGGCTTTATTTAAAAAAGACATTATGAAGAACATTAACCTTCAAACAAAACTTGAATTGTTTTCTAACTACTCTGAAGAGCCAGGTCACATTGATGTGAACTGGGAGGTGTTAATTGCGATGAAGGTAAATAAATATATTTCTGCTACTATATCTACACAATTATTATATGACCATGATATTGACATAGCAGTTGACAATAACGGAGATGGATTAATTGATGCTGTAGGACCAAGAACTCAATTCAAAGAAGTTTTAGGGGTTGGTTTAAATTATAAATTTTAATTTTGGAAAGAATCTAATTCAATCTTTAATGAGTAAAAAAGTTCCAATACCTAAGAATGAGCAAGCTAGATTAAAAGCTTTAATAAGTTATGATATTATGGATACACTTCCGGAGGAAGTGTATCAAAATATTACAGAGCTTGCTTCTATAATTTGTGGAACACCTATTGCACTAATTAGTCTATTGGATGAAAACCGACAATGGTTTAAAGCTGATGTTGGGCTGGGAGCACCAGAAACACCAAGAGACATTTCTTTTTGTCAGCATGCAATTATGGGAAATGAAATATTTGAGGTGGAAAATGCGATGGATAATCCAACTTTTTCTTCTAACCCACTAGTTACTGGGGACCCCAATATTCGATTTTATGCAGGAACGCCATTAACAGATGAAGATGGTTTTAATTTAGGAACATTATGTGTTATTCATACTGAGCCTAAACAACTTACCGATAAACAAAGAAAGGCATTAGTCCTTCTTGGAAAAGAGGTTATTTCTCAATTAACCACCAGAAGAAGAACCTCAGAATATAAAGGTATTGAAGCCTATTTTGACAAAGCAATGGATATGATTTGCATTGCTGGGACAGACGGTTACTTCAAAAAAATAAATCCTAGATTTTTAGAAGTATTAGGGTATACGGAAGAAGAATTGTTAGCTGCTCCGTTTGTGGATTTTATTCATAAAGAGGATTTGGAAGCTACGTTTAAAGTGGTAGAACAATTAGCAAAAGGGATTCCAACAATAGAGTTTACCAATCGTTATTTATGTAAGGATGGGAGTTATAAAATATTCTCATGGAATGCTGGGGTAGAAGTTGAATCAGGAAATATGTTTGCCATGGCAAGAGATGTTACTGAACAAAATGCCAATTTGGATCGAATAGTATTAGAATCAGAAATTATAAAAATTATTCAAGAAAATGAAGAAATCATCACCACAGTTCATAATGTTGGTAGACTTATCTGTAGACATTTAGACTGGAAGGTGGGAGTACTTTGGGAAATTTCTAATGATAAAAAAGCAACAATAAACCCCGATATTTTTGATAACTCTGATAAAGATATTTCTGAATTTAAAAAAGCTACTTCAGAAATAACTTTTGATGCTGGAGTGGGATTACCGGGAAGAGTTTTGAAAGATAAAACCAGTCATTGGATATTAGATGTTATAAAAGATAAAAATTTTCCTAGAGCCAAATCAGCAAGCAAGGCTGAATTTTATGCTGGTTTTTGTTTTCCTGTTATAGCAGAGAATGAAGTGCTATATATCATTGAGTTTTTTACCGATGAAATTCTAATTGCCAATGATGAATTGTTGAGAATCTTTAATCAGATCGGACATTTAATTGGAAGTTTTATTAGTAGTAAAAGAATTGAAGAACAACTTAAGAACTATCAATTATCGGTTGATGAATCTTCCATAGTTGCAACAACTGATTCCAAAGGAAAAATAACTTATGTCAACAATAAGTTTTGTGATATTTCAGGCTATTCTTCTGCAGAGTTAATAGGAAAAGATCATCGTATTATCAATTCTGGATTTCATTCTAAAGAATTCATGAAAAACATTTGGACTACAATTGAAGCAGGAAAAACATGGAAAGGAGAAATTAAAAATAAGGCTAAAGATGGATCTATTTATTGGGTGGATACCACTATCGTTCCATTTTTAGGAGATGATGGAAAACCATATCAATACATTGCCATTCGAAATGATATTACCCAAACAAAATCACTTTCTGATAAATTAGACACAGAACTCAAAGCTATTAATGATTC
>JBFIEB010000411.1:0-2176 GCA_041603555.1 Vicingaceae bacterium | reverse complement strand
TAATTAAACCATTAAGCTACAACTGCAGCTTGTTTTTCTTTTAATTTATAATATCTAAAACCACCCCAAAGTGCTGCACCAACAGCACCTGAGTAAATTGCATCAGGGCTAGATGTAAATACCAAATCTGCTTTCTTTTTTTCTTTAGATAATTCTTCAACTGCTTGAAGCATTCCTGAATTCATTCCCATTCCACCAACCAATGCAATTGGAGATTCTGCTTTCAAAGATCCTAATAGTTTTACTACTCTGGCAGCAATTGAAAGATTAATTCCTTTTACTATGTTTGCTGTAGAAAGTCCTTTTGATACTAAGTTAATTACATCGGTTTCCGCCAATACAGCACAAATTCCTGAAGGAACTTCAGGGTTATCTGCTTCTAAAGATATAGGTCCAACTTCTTCTATTGCTAAACCGAGGTAGCGTGAAATATTTTCTATAAATTGCCCTGAACCAGAAGCACATTGACCAGTCATCTTATAATCCATTACTTTCCCTCTATCATCAATTTTAATGGCACGAACATAAAGCCCCCCCATATCGACTACAGTTTTGGCTTCCTGATTAAAAAATTTACCCCCACGAGAATGAGAGGTCATACTATAAAAGTGACCTGTTTTTTTCTCCACCATTTCGCCTTCTCCAGTAGAAGCTAAGTATGCAATGTCTTTTTCATAATTTAAATTATTACGTTCTAATAGCATATCAACTGTATCCACCACCACATCTTTCGGATCTCTTTTTCTAATTTTTTCAGTCTGTTTATCAACTATTTTATGATTTCCTGTTTCATTGTCGTAGGTCATAATTACGCCTTTCACGTAACTACCTCCTACATCAATCCCCATTGTATATATTGTATTCTCCATCTTCTTTAATTTTACAGTTTATAGTTATTCAGTTTATGGTTGTTTCATTTCCGGTTGACTTAATGACCAACCGAAAACTGATCAATCGACTAACTTACTTTAGCTTCTTTTTGTTTCGTTGGTAAATCGACATTCAAGTTCCTTCTGGCGAACATTGCCCCACCTAATGCACCCATAAAAATAGAGTCGGTGTGAATATTCATTGTAACTTCACCATAAGCATCAGTAACCATTTGTTTTACATATTTAATTACTGCTTGATTTCTTGCCACTCCTCCTGTAAAAGTGAACTCATTTCTAACTCCACCAGAACGTGCTATTAATGACATTGCCCTCTGAATAATTGCTTTATGTAATCCCGCTAAAATATTGGGTCTTTTTTCACCATTGTGTAATAATTCTTTTACCTCAGCACCAGCAAAAACAGTACATGTAGAACATATTGTTGTTTCTTTATCGGCTTTCATTGCTTCCGGCCCTAACTCATTTAAAGAAATCCCGAACTCATCAGCAATGTATCCTAAATAACGGCCACAACCAGCAGCACATCTGTCATTCATATGGAAACTAGTTACCAAACCATGGCTATCAACCTGAATAGCTTTGGTATCCTGACCTCCAATATCTAGAACTGTTCTTGTATTTGGAAAAATGGCATGTGCTCCAAAAGCATGGCAAAGAATTTCGGATTTAATGCAATTTTCCGGGAAGGGAAGTAAAGCACGTCCGTATCCTGTACCTACCATTGTTGCAATATGTATGTCTTGATCTGCTATTTCATCAATGTGCTGACGAAGTGTATACTCAACATTTTTGTAATTATCTTTTACAGCATTTAATTCAGCATAATACCAATCTTCTTTGCTTCCATCTTCCTGTTCATCAACTAAGCCTTCATATTTTTCTTCTAAATTCTTCATTGATTCATGAACCAATTCTTTAAAATTAAATTGAACCATTTCATTTTCGACAGGGTTAATACTTTTGTCAAAAGCCAACATCAAAGGTTCAAAAAGCGTTTTACTCGCTTTCTCAACTTCATAATTGTATCGTTCGCTAACTATATCTCTAAAAAATTGATTTTTAGAACCTAAGTTTTCATTGACAAATTCATGTCGAATTTGTGGACGAATAGCTTCTATGATCTTATTTATTTCTGCTAAAATTTCAGCTTTATTTTCATTGATTTTCTTTTCATAAATAGAAGCGGCAATATTTTTTGGTTTATTATCTGGATAAATATAAGCATCTGGGGTTGATGGTTCGGATACAATATCAAAACAAATCAATTCGAAATCTTCTTGAAC
>JBFIEB010000410.1:0-2180 GCA_041603555.1 Vicingaceae bacterium | reverse complement strand
GCTAAAGATGGTAGAGCCTTAGTGAGTATTGAATCTGGATCAAAAGTAATAGATGCTTATTGGGTAGAAACAGAAGAAAAAGAAACCAATTTTGACTTTAAAGTAACATCAGAAATGACTCCGAATGTTTATGTTAACATTACATTGGTTCAACCTCACTTATATACGGCTAACGATCTACCTATAAGACTTTATGGTGTAATTCCAATTATGGTAGAAGATCCTAGCACTAAAATTCAACCCATATTAAATATGCCTAAAATTTTGGCTCCAGAAGAAGAATTTACATTGAACGTTAAAGAAAAAGATGGTAAACCCATGACTTATACCATTGCTATTGTTGATGAAGGATTACTCGACTTAACACGATTTAAAACCCCTGATCCATGGAAAAGTTTTTATGCAAGAGAAGCCCTTGGAGTTAAAACATGGGATATGTATGATTTTGTTATGGGAGCTTATGGCGGTAAAATAGCTCAAATGTTCTCTATTGGCGGTGATGGTGAAAACGAGGGAGCAAAAGGCAACAAGGCAAACCGATTTAAACCTATGGTTAAATTTATTGGGCCATTTGAATTAGGAAGTGGTGATAACCGATCACACAAAATACAAATGCCTCGATATGTCGGATCAGTACGAACTATGGTAATTGCCGGACAAGATGAAGCTTACGGTTGGACACATAAAACAACCCCTGTTAGAAAACCATTAATGGTTCTTGCTACGCTTCCAAGGATTGTAGGTCCAGGAGAATCGGTTAAACTTCCTGTTACGGTATTTGCTATGGAAAAACATGTTAAAAATGTTTCAGTAGAAGTTAAAACCAATAAATATTTTAAAGGGAGCGCTAAAAAGAACATCACATTTAGTGAGATTGGAGATCAAGTAGTCAACTTTGATTTAGAAGTTGCTAAAAGGCTTGGTGTTGGTAAAGTTACTGTTATAGTGAGAAGTGGAAAAGAAAAGGCTCAATACGATATTGAAATTGATGTTCGTAATCCTAATCCACCAGTAGTTGATTATTTTGATGCAGTAATTGAACCTGGTCAAACTTGGAATCAAGATTATTCACCTATTGGTATGTCTGGAACCAATAAAGGGACGCTGGAAATTTCAAGCATCCCTCCCATTGATTTTGGAAGAAGACTAAAGTATCTATTACAATATCCTCATGGATGTGTAGAGCAAACAACCTCTGGTGCTTTTCCTCAACTTTTCTTAAGCAACGTAATGGAAGTTGATGCAAAAATGAAAGCCAAGATTAGTACAAATATAAAAGGTGCCATTAAGCGTCTTAAAACCTTCCAACAGCCGAATGGCGGACTTGGATATTGGCCCAATGCAAATACTGCTAATGACTGGGGTACCAGTTATGCCGGTCACTTTATGCTTGAAGCTGAAAAGAAAGGGTATAAACTTCCCATTGGTTTTAAGGCTAACTGGATTAAATACCAACGGAAAACTGCTCGTAATTGGTCACCTAAATCTAAAAACAATAAATACTATTACAAAAGTCAGGATTTAGTTCAAGCATACAGACTATATACACTAGCACTAGCTAAACAACCCCAATTGGGTGCAATGAATAGGTTAAGAGAAAAAACCGACATTTCTACTCAAACCAAATGGCGCTTGGCAGCTGCCTATGTATTAGCAGGCCAACCAGAGGTAGCTAAAAAAATAGTTTACAAGCTAAGTAGCTCCGTAAGCAACTATTCTGAGTTATCATACAGCTATGGTTCTGGCGATAGAGATAGGGCTATGATATTAGAAACTATGAGCTTAATGAAGAATCGTTCTAAAGCAATCTCTATCATGAAAGAAGTTTCTGGCGCCTTAAGTAGTAGTAGATGGATGAGCACACAATCCACCGCTTATTGCTTAATTGCAATGTCAAAATTTGCCGGAGATGATGGCACTTCCAAAGAGTTAAATTTTAATTATAATCTTGGTAAGGAAAGTATTAAAGCAAGTACTCAAAAACCAGTCTCACAAATTGATATGAAACTGAGAGGCAAAACTGATGGAAAAGTTACAGTTAAAAATAATGGTAAGGGTATCATTTATGCTAGAATTACGCTTGAAGGAATTCCAGAGACAGGAGACCAATCTTCTGCTTCTAATAACTTAAGTATGAGAATTCGATATTTAAACATGAAGGGTAATGAAATAGATGTTTC
>JBFIEB010000409.1:0-2181 GCA_041603555.1 Vicingaceae bacterium | reverse complement strand
TCTACTTTATTTAATTCATCTTGTGTAAGATTTTTGAAATATTCGTAGGTAATTTTTAATCCATCTGATCTATTCACTTTTGGCTCCCACCCTAATAATTCAATTGCTTTAGTAATATCAGGTTGTCGCTGCATTGGATCATTTACCGGTAAATCCTTATAAATAATTTTTTGAGTAGTGCCAGTTAATTTTATAATCTCTTTAGCAAAATCTAAAATAGTAATTTCATCAGGGTTACCAATATTAACAGGTAAAGGATAATCACTTAATAATAAGCGATAAATTCCTTCAATCAAATCATCTACATAACAAAAAGAGCGTGTTTGATTTCCTTCTCCAAAAACAGTTAAATCTTCACCTCTTAATGCTTGTCCAATAAATGCCGGTAAAACCCTCCCATCATTTAATCGCATTCTTGGACCATAAGTATTAAATATTCTTGCTATTCTTGTTTCAACACCATGATAAGTATGATAAGCCATTGTTATTGCTTCTTGAAAACGTTTTGCTTCATCATAAACTCCCCTTGGACCAATTGGATTTACGTTTCCATAGTAATCTTCTGTTTGAGGATGAACTAAAGGATCTCCATATACTTCAGAAGTAGATGCTATTAACATCCTCGCTACTTTCGCTTTAGCCAATCCTAACAAGTTATGAGTACCAAGCGACCCCACTTTAAGTGTTTGTATCGGGATTTTTAGATAATCTATAGGGCTAGCAGGTGAGGCAAAATGTAGGATATAATCTAATTCTCCTTCAATTTCTATATACTCAGAAACATCATGATTAATAAATTTAAAATTTTCATTATCAGAAAGGTGTTCAATATTTTTTAAGTCACCTGTTATTAGGTTATCCATTGCAATAACACAATACCCTTCTTCAATAAACCTATCACAAAGGTGAGACCCTAAAAATCCCGCTGCACCTGTTATTAAAATCCTTTTCATAAACTAATTTGATACTAACTCCCTTCCCATACTACAGTAATAAAAATCTAATTCTTTCATTTCTTCAATATCGTAAAGATTTCTACCATCAAATATTACGTTTTGATTCATCTGAATAGCTAGCTTCTTAAAATCAGGAGCCCTGAATATTTGCCATTCAGTAGCAATAACTAATGCATCGGCATCAATAACAGCCTCATCTCTACTTAAAGCAAAAGTAATTTTATCACCCAATAATTCTTTTACATTTGTCATTGCTTCTGGATCGAAAGCGGTTACTTTCGCTCCTTCTTTCAATAATTCATCTATGATGTATAATGCTGGTGCTTCTCTTATGTCATCTGTATCAGGTTTGAAGGCTAATCCCCAAATAGCAATTCTTTTTCCTTTTAAATCTCCTTTAAAATAATCTTTAATTTTGGGAATAATAATCGTTTTTTGCTTTTCATTAATATTCATTACCGATTCTAATATCCCAAAATCATATCCATATTCCTTACCAGATTTAGCTAATGCTTGAACATCTTTTGGAAAACAGCTACCGCCATAACCAATACCTGGAAACAAAAATCGTTTACCAATTCGTTCATCAGAACCAATTCCAATTCTTACCATATCTACATCAGCGCCAACTTTTTCACAAAAATTTGCAATCTCATTCATAAAAGTAATCTTTGTGGCTAAAAATGAATTGGCTGCATACTTAGTTAATTCAGCCGATTTTTCATCCATAAATAATATTGGATTTCCTTGCCGAACATACGGTTTATAAAGATGCTCCAGGATTTTTTTAGCTTTTTCCGAAGATGTTCCAATAACTACCCTATCTGGTTTTAAGAAATCATCTACAGCAAATCCTTCACGCAAAAATTCTGGATTGGATACCACAGCAAAATCTACTGTTGCGTTTTTAGCTATTGCAGCTGTTACTTTTTCTGCTGTTCCAACAGGAACAGTACTTTTATCAATAATTACTTTATAGTTTTTAATAATTTTTCCTAAAGTTTCCGCCACACCTAAGATGTAAGATAAGTCTGCCGAACCATCCTCTCCTGGTGGTGTAGGTAATGCTAAAAATATAACTTCTGCATCTTCAACTGCATCTTCAATATTGGTGGTAAATGACAGCCTACCTTGTTTAATATTTCTTTCAAATAATACATCTAAATGAGGCTCGTAAATAGGTACCTCTCCATTCCTCATTTTTTCTACTTTGACTTCATCAATA
>JBFIEB010000408.1:0-2191 GCA_041603555.1 Vicingaceae bacterium | reverse complement strand
GCCCAGAAAGCGAAATAACCATTTGCCATAATATTTCTGGTCAGCCTGGAAAAACTGCAACCATATCTATTACTGAATCTACTTGGAATATTCATCAATCGCATGGAGATACAAAAGGAGCCTGTCAGGAAAAAACAGTAATTGAAATTTGCCATAATAATCAACCTTTATCAATAGAGGAAAAAGATTGGGCTACTCATGCTGCTCATGGTGATACAAAAGGACCTTGTCCTCAAGTAAACCTGATAACCATCTGTCATATTCCTCCAACAGGAGATAAAAGGCAAACATTGAGCATTCCAGAAACTGAGTGGATTGTTCATCAAGCTCATGGAGATGTAAAAGGCACTTGTCCTGTTATAGAGCCAACTACTACTATATGCCATAAAAATAGCAATGGTAGTAAAACTACTATGACTATACCAGAGTTTAGGTGGAATGAACATTTTACCCATGGAGATAGTAAAGGAGCTTGTCCTCAATCTTCATTTATTATTTGTCACACTAATCCTTCAACAGGGAAAAAAGAAAACATTTCCATTTATGAATCAGCATGGCCTGCTCATCAGGCTCATGGTGACACAAAAGGAGATTGTCCTGAAAAACAACTAATTATTTGCCATAAGATTCCTGGTAAACCTGGACAAACTCAAACCATGTCAATTCCTGAATCTCAATGGAATATTCATAAATCTCATGGAGATAAATTAGGTGAATGCCCTGTGGTGGTAGAAAAGAAAATTAAGATATGTCATATTCCTCCGGGGAATAAAAACAACCCGCAATCCATTGAAATACCCGAATCAGCTTGGCCAGCTCATCAAGCGCATGGTGATACAAAAGGAGAATGCGTTTCTGGTGGAAAAAAATCCGATGGAAAAGGAAAAGATAAAGATGGTAAAGGAGATTCTGGAGGAAAATAACAGGTAAACGATGCTTAAAGGATTAAAGGTTGTTGAGTTAGCAAGTGTTTTAGCAGGGCCTGATGTAGGTATGTTTTTTTCAGAGTTAGGAGCTGAGGTCATTAAAATAGAAAATAAACTGCAAAATGGCGATATAACTCGCAAATGGAAAAGTGCAAATGAAGACAGCAACACAAATGTATCTGCTTATTTTTCAGCTGTAAATTGGAATAAAGAATACCTTTTTTTAGATTTAAAAGATTCCAACGAAAGGCAAATCGTATATGATCTGGTAGCTACTTCTGATATTGTGATTGCCAACTTTAAACCCGGAGATGGAAAAAAATTGGGTATGGATTACAAGGACATAAAAAAACATAATCCAGGCATCATTTATGGTGAAATTAATGGGTATGGTTCTAATAGTAAAAGAGCTGCTTACGATGTTGTTTTACAGGCTGAAACAGGTTTTATGTCCATGAATGGAAATGAAGTAAGTGGACCAATAAAAATGCCTATTGCTCTGGTAGATGTACTTGCTGCTCATCAGTTAAAAGAAGGAATATTATTAGCACTGTTAAAAAAAGAAAAAACAGGAAAAGGGTCTTTTGTGGAAGTTTCTTTGTATGATACGGCTTTGGCATCGTTAAAAAATCAGGCCACCAATTGGTTAATGAATCATTCTATCCCCCAACCTATTGGTTCTTTACACCCTAACATTGCTCCTTACGGAGAAACCTTTAAAACAAATGATGGCAAACTATTAGTATTAGCCATAGGAAACAACAAGCATTTTGAGCTATTACTATCTGTTATTGGTGCTAATAAACTACTAGAAAATAAAAATTACGCTACCAATCAATTAAGAATAATCAATAGAAAAGCACTGGATAATGATTTAAAACCATTTTTTATGCAATACTCAAAAGATGATTTAATGGGGCAATTTTTAGCTCTGAATATCCCTGTAGGTGTTATTAATAATTTAGAAGAAGTATTTGAAAATGAAGCTGCTCAACAGTTAATTTTAAAAGAAACGATTGATGGAATAGATACTCAAAGAGTAAGAACGTCCATCTTTAAAATTTCTGATTAAAGGAAAATGATAGCTCCAATAATAAATAGAATAATGATGGCTAGGTATTGCCAGATATCTAAAAAGTAAGGAGAATACTTATTCCAAAATTCTTTTAGGTCTCTTATCACTTAAACTTGTTTAACTCGTTAATGATGTTCTTTGCTTGTTTGTTCTCGATATCAATTGCAAATGGAACGATAGTGTTTTCAAG
>JBFIEB010000407.1:0-2227 GCA_041603555.1 Vicingaceae bacterium | reverse complement strand
ATGAAACAAATTGCTGGAGTTATTAACCAATTTAATGCAGATGATATAATAGAATTAGAAAGTAATGGTTCTAAAGAATTAGTTATCGAAGCTCAGGATGTGATATTAGATTTAAATGATGTAGAAATTTCCACACAAGATATTCCTGGATGGTTAGTACAATCTGAAGGAGGTTTAACCGTTGCTTTAGATATTACTTTAAGTGATGATTTAAAGGCAGAAGGAATAGCAAGAGAGTTTGTAAATCGCATACAAAATTTACGTAAAGAAAGTGGTTTAGAGGTAACTGATAAAATCCATTTAAAAATTTTGCAACACAGCGAAATAAATGACGCAATTAATAAAAATAAAAATTATATTTGTTCAGAAACATTGGCAGGTCAGCTTGAATTAGTTGACGAAATGAAACAAAATTTAGGAATTTCAGTAGAATTGGATAATGATGTCACTACTGTGATTTCAATAGAAAAGTTGAATTAAAATTTAAAGGCATGGCAGAAGTTAGATATTCCGATAAGGATTTAGCTGAATTTAAAGCTGTAATTGACAAGAAAATTGAAGCAGCACAAACAGATTTAGATGCACTAAGAGGCTCTTTATCTCACAAAGATGATAATGGAACTGACGATACAGCTCATTCATTTAAAATGATGGAAGAAGGTGCAGCGACACTTTCGAGAGAAGAAGTTTCTCAGTTGGCAGGGCGACAAGAAAAGTTTTTAAGATCATTAGAAAACGCATTGATTAGGATTTCTAATAAATCTTATGGTGTATGTAGAGTAACTGGTAAATTAATCAAGAAGGAACGATTATTGGCAGTTCCTCACGCGACTTTGAGCATGGAAGCCAAAGAAGCACAAGGTTAATTAGTCCTAAAAAAATCATGTAATCGCTTCATTGTTTTTACCTTGAAGCGATTTTTTATTATCAATGAACAGATTTCTTCACATTTTATCTAAGCCTATTGTTGTTACGCTGTTGGTTTTAACCGCTGACCAGTGGTTGAAATTATGGGTAAAAACAAACATGTATTTAAGTCAGGAATTTCCTGTTTTTGGGGATTGGTTTTACATTCATTTTACTGAAAATAGAGGAATGGCTTTTGGGATGGAATTTGGTGGAGATTGGGGGAAATTGGCTCTAAGTTTATTCAGAATTGTTGCTGTTTGTGGTATAGGATATTATTTATTTCGATTACCTAAATCTTCTCACACTGGTTTAAAGGTTAGCGTTGCATTAATTTTTGCTGGAGCTATTGGCAATATTATAGACAGTGCTTTTTATGGATTAATTTTCAATGAAAGCTTTAATCAGTTGGCCACATTTATGCCGGAAGAAGGAGGTTATGCCCCTTTTCTTCATGGTTGGGTGGTAGATATGTTATGGTTCCCGTTAATGGAAGGAAATTTTCCGGATTGGATGCCATTTTGGGGTGGTGAACATTTTTTGTTTTTCCGTCCAGTATTTAATATTGCTGATGCTTCTATATCCATAGGGATAGGATTAATCTTCCTTTTTAATAAACGATTTTTCAATAAGATTGAAGATAAAGTTGTTGAGGAATCTATTATAGAATAAGGAGTTTCGTTGAAACCTTTTAGGTTTTTAAAACGTATTACGAGTATCTATTTTAAATCAGATTTTATGAGAAAATTATACATCCTTAGTTTATTTTTATTTATTGGTAGTGCAGAATTATTTGCTCAACCAACTATAACTAAACCTGAAATGATCTCAATAGATCAGTCTATCGGATACAATAATGCTAAACAAATTAATAATAAAACAGCAACTTGTACTGATACTGTTCGTTACCCAGAATCAAAAATGACAGGTTTAATAGAAATAGATCCTACACCAATGGATTACCTGACTTATATAGGTGCAGTTTCTCAATCTTATCACTATTCAGGGAGTGGAACAATTAATGGAATTAGTGCATACATTGTACTGGATTTGGATGGTGTACCTAATAATGCTCCTCCTATTGTGATGACTATTAAAGTGTATAATATTGATGCTACAAGTACCCCTACTACCATGATAGATTCTGCTGTTGTGCAATTAACGGATATCGGTTGGCAGGAACAAGTCTTAATGTTTAGTTCTCCAGTAGCTGTTACAGATTCCTTTGCAATAGCGGTAGAAATTAACCCTGCTTTTCCTTCTAACCCTTATTACGCTACCAATACAAGTGCAAATTTTGATGGTGGAGCCGAGGGCTTGT
>JBFIEB010000406.1:0-2230 GCA_041603555.1 Vicingaceae bacterium | reverse complement strand
TCTCTGAGAAGCACTTACCCCAGCAGCAATAACATTCCAGCTACTTCCATTATCATCAGAGTATTCCACATTAAAAGTACCTGAGTTACCAAATGCATCCCATCTGATTTTCTCATCAACAGCATGATTAATTCCTTCACCACCTATTGGGTAGGTTAAAACTACATCATCTGTTACAAATTCATAAACTACGTAATAGGTTTGTGGTCCTTGTGGAATAGAAAATCCAGCTATCTCAATATTATATGTTCCAGCAGTTGGATTGTCAATGGTAACTTGTTCCATATTGTTTAAGTTATCTACCCCTCTTACTGCTGGTAAATTTAATGTAGTCGCATTAGGTGTAGCATCAAGTACCCATGGATTATAAGGAGTTGAACTTGGATCTCTCAATACGAAATTGATATTATTAACCAAAGAGGGAGATGAACTAACAGCCCCTTCATAATCGACCCATAAAACCATTACCCTCACTTGATCCGTTCCAGCAGGAACGGTAATGTTGTGTACATTATTTCCACCCTGAGAAATAGAACCTGACAAATAATTATTATCGTTAAATATTCCAAAAGCCCTTCGTGCATTTATCCTACCCCATCCATGTATAAAATCAGGACCCGGATTCCCTATATCATCTGCTGTATTTAAAACAGTTGCTTTAATCAAACCTGAAGGAGGGTCTACACCAGCATTCAAATCTTTATAGGCATCACATAATTGAGCAATAGTTCCAGCAACCCCTGGACAAGACATAGAAGTGCCCGTCTTAAAAACATAATTATTAGGGTCATTTGTTGACCAAACATTTGTTCCAACAGCACTAATATCTGGTTTAATTCTACCATCTTGGCATGGCCCTCTGCTGCTTGAACTATTGATTACATCATTAGAGGTTAAATTTGCACAAGTAATCACATTTTTACCTGCTTTATGCCCACCGGTAACATTAAACCATTGGCTTCCTGCAGGAGTTGACCCTAATCCATTAGAATTACCCGCAGAAAAAACGTGAGTTAAATTGGGTAATGTTCTAATTTGTTGATCTAATTGTTGTGCTAAAGAAGTATAACCAGCATTAACACCGTTACTATAGCTTTTAGATGTTACAGTAACATTATTACTAGCATAAATTGTAGGCACAAGGTTATAATTGTTGTTACTAGAACTATAAACAAGTACATCAGCACCATAGGCCATTCCTCTAGCTGTTGGATCTATATTCCCAGCTCCAGCGATTGTACCTCCGCAATGCTCTCCATGGTCTCCACTTTGAGTAGCATTAATATCAGTAAACCTACCAGTATAATCAATATGCTCATCCAGTTTACTATTATCTTGGAGCATTACAGTAATGCCCGTTCCATCATATTTTAGTCCAGAAGAATATGCTGTAGCGATATTATTACTTCTATGGTCCGTAACACCAACTAAATTTTCTGGTTCACTAGGAGCATCAATTTGTTCAAAATAGTAAATGCAAGAGTTCTTATAAAGATTATTTAGTTTGTCTAAAGCTATTTCAAATCTTACAGTATTATTATCACTATTAAACAATACCTCAGCTCCCATTTTATTTAATTGAGTAATAACGTATTCTTGTGAAATTCCATCAAAATATATAGCGTTAAGCCTAATTTTATTACCGTTTAATGCCCAATCTTCATAAGTAGCATCATTTAATTTCTTAGTAAGTTTAAACTTGTCTTGAATCTCAACTAAAGCAAAGGCATTATAGTTTTGAAGTATATTTAAATCAGTACCATTTTGTATCTGAGCATAATAAGCATTGTTAGGCATGTAATTCAACAATGTAATATTCGCATTTTTTAATTCTTCTTTTTGGGCAGTTGATGGTATGGTATTAAATTGAATTATTCTATAATAATTATCATTCACCAACTCTGATTCATCAACTGCTTTATATTTTTCACTTGCTATATTAGCAGTTGTTTCAAAATTGCCAGAGACAAAAGATAAAGTATTAGTATTTTGTGCATTTACAAAGCTAACACCAATAATTAGCGCAGCCAATAGACCTTTTAATAATTTCATAAGAAGTGTTTAGTTAGTTTAAGTTACCTAAAAGTACAAAATTATTGTGGGAATAAACCATCAATCATATATAGAAAACCTCAATTCTTTCATTCCTAACAACTGTTAAATGTATTATGATTTCAGAATAAAAAAAGCTGTAAGAAATTCTTACAGCTTTTTTTGTTTATATTTTAGA
>JBFIEB010000405.1:0-2251 GCA_041603555.1 Vicingaceae bacterium | reverse complement strand
TTTTTAAAACAGCATTAGCTTTAGTCTTTGTTCTTGTAACATTTTCTACTCAAGGTCAAATGGTTCAATTGTTAAATAATTTTGGTCTTTATGAAATTACAGCTGATGCCTGTGGTACGAATACTGCTTCATGTACAATTACTATCGAAAAGCCAGTTGGTGCAACAACAGTTTATAAAGCATATTTTTATTATACCTGTACTGCTGGTCAAGCAGATCAAGGACCAAATGCAATAACATTTAGTGGTGGAACAGTGCCATCTGGTACATATCCTATTACCAACTTGACTAATGATCCCTCGGGAGCAACAAATTGCTATACGAGGTATGAAGATTATACTGCATTACTAAGTCCTGGCTTAAATGCAGCTCCTGCTGGAGGTACAACAGTCTATACCATTGCTGAGGCAACACCATCAGCCATAGATGGTAATGGATTGATAGTAGTTTGGAATAACCCAACAGTACTTAATACAGCGGTTCATGTTTCTATAGGTAGTCGAACAACAGCAACTATAGTAACCGATTCTATTTTTACAGCACCTATTAACCCTGCTGCACCAGGTTTTGCTGCAAAAATGGGAATGGGGTTTGCATTTTCTACTGGTACTGGAAGTCAAATTGCTACCGTTTCTTTAAACAATTCTGTATTAACTACAAATGCTGGTGGATTAGATGATGGGGATGCTTTTGCGAATGGATCTTTAATTACTTTGGGGGGTTATCAAGATAATTTATCTTTAGCCACTGAAGACGAATATTATGATATTGCAGCTTTTATTCCAAATAATTCAACTTATGTATATTATGAAGTAGTAACTTCAACTACTCATGTTTCAGATTGGTTTAATGCTGTATATTTTGAGATTGTTGGAGTATTTTCTTCAGTTTCTGATACCACATATACCATTTGTGATGGTGATAGCATATTGTTAGGAGGTTTCTATCAAAATTCAGGTGGAATGTATTATGATACCTTAGTTAATTATTTAGGTAATGATAGCATTATTTCTAGTACACTAGTTATCAATCCACCAATTACTATTTCTGGTGTGGTTACAGATCCTCTTTGTTTTGGTGGATCAGATGGACAAGTGGTAGTTACTGCTGGTGGTGGAGCTACTCCTTATAGCTATAGTTGGTCTACAGCTGGATCTGGAAATTCTGATACAGCCAGTAATTTATCAGCGGGGCCTATAACTATAACCGTAACAGATTCAATAGGCTGTACACATGATACAACTTTTGTGGTCGGAGAGCCCGCCCCTGTTAATTTAGGAGCTTTTACGGCTGACGTCCTTGATGGGTGTTCTCCTTTAATTGTAGAATTTACGAATACGATGCCAGTTAATTCATACAATAGTTTTTCATGGGATTTAGGAAATGGAGATACTTCTTCCGTAACTCCAGTTACTACTACTTATCTTGATCTTGGAACTTATACTGTTACTTTAAATGTGGTGGACACAAATGGTTGCATTGGCGGTTTGACTGAACCAGGTTATATTACGGTTTATGCTGATCCAATTGCTAATTTTACTGCTAATCCCGCTAAACCAACACTTTTTGATCCTATAGTTAATTTTGTAGATCAATCGCAATCCAATATTGTTGCTTGGAATTGGGATTTTGGTGGTCTTGGCAATAGTCTTATACAAAACCCAAGTTATACTTTCCCAGATGATACAGGTAGTTACTTAGTCACCTTAACTGTTGAAAATATTGATGGATGTAAAAATTCCATCACTAAAACGATTAGAATATGGGGTGAACATGGTATTTTTATTCCCAATTCATTTACTCCTGATTTTGATGGTTTAAATGATGGATTCTTCCCTGATGGATTCGGAATAGCTGATGAAGGATACTCATTTTTCATATTTAATCGCTGGGGTGAATTAATATTTGAATCATACAAACCATATGAAGCATGGGATGGAACATACAAAGGTAAGCTCGTTCAAAATGGGGCATATTCTTGGAAATTACATTATAGAGATGTTAATGGTATTCAGCATGATGAAATTGGGCATGTGAACCTTGTGAAGTAACTCACACTACGTTCTCAAATAATATAAATAAACCCTTGTTCTTGATAGAACAAGGGTTTATTTATATCTATATGTTTTGTATATTTAATCATTGAAACCTCTAAATAACAACCATGAATAAAATTTTACTCAGCATTACTGCATTAATTGTGCTTACTTTTAATACAAACGCTCAATATTGTTTACCAACTTCAACTAAT
>JBFIEB010000404.1:0-2258 GCA_041603555.1 Vicingaceae bacterium | reverse complement strand
TTTTACCGATATATGGGCTATCAAATGTTAAAGGACCTTTTGGCGAACAATAAAGGAGGGATAAAAAAATTAGGATTAGAGAAATTTGTTTCATGCCACCATAAAAGTAATAATTTTAACGAGTCAAGAAATGGCTTAATTACTTAGATATTGCTACCCGCCTTACAATAATATTGTCACCAATTTCTAGATGAAGAAAGTAGATACCATTAGACAAGTTTTCGGTATTTAATGTGAATCGATTTTTATTTATTAAAGAAGATTCCATTAACATTCCAAGACTATTGTAAATTTCGTATTTATTTATTTTATCATTGGTAGAATTAAAATTTACTGTAACATAATTGCTAGTAGGGTTAGGGAAAATAGCAATGTTATCAAAATAATAATTTTCAGCAACTGAAATACCATTTATTACTGTAATTGTCATATATACAGTATCAGTACAGCCTCCATTAGAAACAATCAAAGTAACAGTCCATACTCCAATGCCAGTATATGTATATATTGGATTAGCAACGTTGTCCGTTCCTCCATCTCCAAAGTCCCAGCTAAAACCAATGGCATTTGTGCTTCCGGTAGAAAAGAATTGAATATCACCTCCATTTGGCTGGCTTATGTCTAATGAGTCATTACTTGTAGAATTGGAAATTACAGCTACAGGAGAAATGCTAACTGCAATTAACACTGTATCGGTATTTTTACATCCATTAGCATCTTCACCTTCTACCCAATAAGATGTTTGCGTTGATGGAAAAGCATAAGGATTAGCAATTGTAGAATCAGTCAATGTGGTTTGTGTATTCCATGTATAGTTAATTGCTCCAGTTGCGTTTAGCTGTATGGAGTCACCATTACATAAATTTGCAGATGAACCTGCACTTACATTCGGCAAGTTGTTTACTGTAATAGTTTGCACGCCAGTATTACTACAATTATTAGAATCAGTAATAATAACAGAATAGTTTCCGGACGCGAATGCTATTGTAGACTGTGTAGTGTCTAAAGTAGGTGTCCAACTATAAGAACCAAGGTTAACCGCAGTTAAAATAACAGAATCTCCCATACAGAAAGTTGTAGGACCACTTGCCGTAATTGTATTTAAAGGCAATGGATTAACGGTAACTACGACAGTGTCTAAATCAACGCAGCCTAAAGCATTGGTAGCAGCAACCACATATGCAGTTGTTACTGTTGGACTTGCATTCGGATTTGCAACATTATTATCATCCAATCCAGTTGCTGGAGTCCAGAGATAACTTATCCCTCCAGGTGCATTAGCATTTAACTGTACAGTATCGCCAATACAAATAGCAACATCACTTCCTCCATCAGTTTCTAACTGACACCATTTTATGGTAGAAAAATCTTGATTTGAAGAAGAACCATTACTTGTTCCTGTAACATAAATACTCTCTGTAGCATCAATCTCCATCGCAAAAGCTTGGTCATTATTACTGGCTGGACCATCAAAACGAGCTTCCCATAAAATACCACCATTACCAGTATCATATTTTAAGGTTAAATAGTCATTATTAGTTCCATTTCCGGCACTATATCCTGTTATATATAAATCACCAGAACCCCCAAGCCTCATTTGTTGAGCATCGTCATAACCACTAGTTGGACCGTCATAGGTGTCTAACCAAAGTTGATTGCCTAAAGGGTCGTATTTTATTGTAACCATATTTTCTGCTGTACCACTTGCTCCCATACTCCTTCCAGTTACATATACATTCAAATTTTGATCAGTAAGAACATCAAATGCTTTATCTTCATCATTTAATGGACCATCTACAACTTGTGCCCATTGTTGAGTTCCTGCACTATTAATTTTAATGGTAACATAATCGTTTTCAGTGGCAATTCCACCATAAGTAGCTCCGGCAACATATACATTATTGAAATTATCTACAAATAATGCTTCTGGAACATCAAAGAAATTTAAAGCTCCATTAAATCTTGAAACCCATTGTTGAGCACCTGCATTGTTATACTTAAGAGTTGCAATATCCAACCCTGAAGCTCCACCATCACTTGACCCTGTTACGTATACGTTAAAAGCTGCATCTAATTTGATTTGAGATGCAGCATCTATACTATTTCCTGGGCCATTGTAAGGGGTTGCCCATTGTTGAACACCAGCTGAATTGTATTGGATAGTTACATAATTAGTCCCTTGTCCTCCAGCATCACTTGATCCAGTAACATAAGTATTTCCAATATTATCAATAGCAATAGCGTAAGCCTCATCATAC
>JBFIEB010000403.1:0-2274 GCA_041603555.1 Vicingaceae bacterium | reverse complement strand
TTCACCTGCTGCAATTTTTTGCTTGAAATACTCCATGGAAACATAAGTCCAAACATCTCTATTCAAGTCAACTAAAATGGTGTTGATTCTTTTTAATCCATCAAAAAGGGCTGCCAAATTATCGTAATGCTCAATTTGTGTGGTAGTTTGCGAGCGATCTAACCCTAACTTGTTATTAACAAATTCGTTGACAAATGCTATCCAATTCTGTTCGGGATATGCTACATGATGCGCATTTAAATTTCCTGTTGCTCCACCAAACTTAGCCGAAAATGGTACAGTTTTGACTTGAGTAAGTTGCTTTTCTAACCGCTCAACAAAAACATAAAATTCTTTACCTAATCGGGTAGGAGAGGCAGGCTGACCATGAGTCTTTGCCAACATTGGAATATTTTTCCATTCTGTAGCTTTCTCTTTAAGTAAATTCAAGGCATCCTCTAAAAGTGGGTAAAATACATTATTTAAAGCCTCTTTTAATGAGAGAGGAACTGATGTGTTGTTGATATCTTGAGAGGTTAATCCAAAATGAACGAATTCTTGTTGATCGTTGATATTCAAGCCAGTGAATTTATTTTTTATAAAATACTCCACAGCTTTGACATCATGGTTGGTTGTTTTTTCGATTTCTTTAATAGCTATGGCATCTTCATTAGAGAAATTTTCGTAAATGTTACGAATTGAACCATAAAGTGATTTGTCAAAATCTTTTAATTGTGGAAGAGGTAATTCGCAAAGTGCAATAAAGTATTCAATTTCTACTCTTACTCTGTATTTAATTAAAGCAGCTTCAGAGAAATAGTTGGCTAATTCCTTAGTAACTCTTCTGTATCTTCCATCGATTGGGGAAATGGCTGTTAATGCTGATAGCTCCATATTATAAAAATTGTTAAAAGACAAAAGTAACTCTTTTAGAGATAATAATTGGGGTGATTATTATGTATATTTGGGCAAGTTATTAAAGGAATTTTATGAGCCTATTTAAGAATTTTGGAGTTGGATTTAGTTCTTATGGTAAAGCATTGGAGTTACTTTTTACAAAGAAACTTTGGTGGTTTCTTCTATTTCCGGTGCTATTAAATATCATTTTTTTAGTTGGTGGTTGGTTAGGAATAGGTTCTGTGAGCGATTATGTTGAAAAATGGTTGCAGAATTTAATGAAAATAGAAGATGATTCCTTTTTTGGGGCAGCTTATTTGGCCTCAATTTCAACTTACATTTCTGGGATAGCAGGTGGTATAGTTTGGGTACTTCTTAAATTTATTTTCTTTTTCGTATTTGCATATTTAGGAGGATACATTGTTATTATATGCCTTTCTCCAGTTTTTGCATTTTTGTCGGAGAGGGCTGATGAGATGCTTACGGGAAATGAATATCCGTTTAACGGAGATCAGATGATGAGAGATGTTGTTCGGGGTATTTTGATTGCTTTGCGTAATTTGTTTATTGAATTTGGGTATATGATAGCGATTTTCATTTTAGGTCTGTTCATACCATTTATTGGAGGAATAATAGGAAGTATATTTTTGTTTTTCATTGCGTCCTATTTTTATGGTTTCGCATTCATCGATTATACTAATGAACGTAGAAGGTTAACTGTTAAACAAAGTGTTCAATTTATAAGAGCAAATAAAGGGATGGCAATAGCTAATGGAATGGTATTTTCATTCTTTTTGTTGATCCCCTGGTGTGGTGTTACATTATCTGGATTTGTTGCAATTCTCTCTGTTATCGCAGCAACTGTAGCCACTCATAAAGTTGTTGATTTAACTAATAATCTACATGCTAAAAATAATAACCAGGAAGCTGAAACCATAGATATTGAAGTGGAGGAAATAGGAGGTGAAACGAAACAGATTGAAGAAAATAAGAATGAGCAAGATGATAGCACAGAAGATTAGGGTTTCAGCAGTATCTTATTTAAATACATTGCCGTTTCTTTATGGAATAAATAATTCTGAAGTTATTAATGACCTAGAACTATCGCTAGATATACCATCAGTATGTGCAGCAAAACTTTTAAACGATGATGTAGATATTGGATTAGTTCCCATTGCTGTTATTCCTCAGTTGAATGAACATTATATTATCTCAGATTTCTGTATTGGAGCAAATGGAGATGTTGATTCCGTTGCTTTATTTAGTGATGTCCCTCTAAATGAAATAGAATCCATTTTTTTAGATTACCAATCTCATACTTCTGTTAACCTAGTTAAATTGTTAGCTGATGAGCATTGGAGAATATCACCAAAATGGTTAAAAACTGAAAAGGGTTAT
>JBFIEB010000402.1:0-2277 GCA_041603555.1 Vicingaceae bacterium | reverse complement strand
TATATGTTCCCTGAGCTGCATAAGTGTGGTTTGGATTTGCTTGAGTGGAATTATTACCATCACCAAAATCCCAAAGAAATGTACTTCCATTCGAAAGTTGCCAAAAATTAAAAGTTGGTCCATTTGGAAAACTTTGATTAGCGCCATAAGCAAAGCTACAGTTAATATTTCCAGTTCCAGTTACATTGACACTATCACAATAGGTGGCCGAGCAGCTAATTAAAGGGTCTGTTACAGTTAAACAAACATTATAAGAGCCATCATTAGAATAGGTATGATTTGGATTTTGTGAAATACTATTGTTGCCATCACCAAAATCCCAAAAATAGGTACAAGTAGGATTAGTCATTACACTGGTAAAAGAGAAATTACCAGCTCCATTATTTATGTAAGTATAACCAGCAGTACAAGAAAAATCTATGACAATTGTATCTGAACTTAAACATCCCAAGTTATCCATTACATCAACAATAACAGTGTAAATTCCGTTAGCTGCATAAGTATGAAACGGACTTGTTTGAGTGGAGTTGTTACCATCACCAAAATCCCAAGCATAGGTAAAGGGTTGTACTCCCTGAGTTCCTGAGGAAAAATTATAACTTAAAATTCCATTGTAAAGTGACCAAGCTGTTGTTATGCATGATGCATTTCCATTTGTAATAGTAACATTAGTACAATAGGTGTTAAAACATGAAGATGCTGTATCAGCCACGGTGAGACAAACATTAAAGGTTCCATTATATGGGAAAGTATGTGAACCGGAATACCACCAAGCTGTATTACCATCTCCAAAATCCCAAAAAGTAGTTGTGAAATTTCCGGTAGAAGTATTTGTAAAAGTAACATTCCCCCCTGTGTTTATCACATAAGAAAATGAAGCATTACATTGTGCGACAAGAAAATTTCCAGTAATTAAAAAAATGGATACAAGAGCGATAATTTTATTGGAATAATTCATAGGGTTCAGTTAAGATTATTTGGTAGACGCCACAATTTTATTAAACGTTGCATTAAATTATATTTTCATAATTTTAAAAGCTCTTAAAAAACTACTTTATCATGATAAAAATAAAAGCATTAATTATATCCTTCTTAATAATTGGGAATGGACTTTTCGCTCAACAAAAACAATTATCAAACTATATTCAATCTAATGAAATTAAAAACTTCATTACCTATAAAAGTGACAATTCAATTACTGCTGAGCAATTGGTGACTTTATATAAAAGGGATTTGGACTTATTGACTAACGATAAACTAGAAATTTTAAGAAAAGAAAACGATAAATTAGGATTTACTCATTCTCGATACCAACAGTTTTATAAAGGCGTTGAAGTTTATGGAGCGCAATATTTGGTGCATGAGAAAGATCAACAAATTATTTCATCTAATGGGAACATTGTAAAAGGAATTAACGGAGATAATAGTCCATCTATCAATTCTAATAATGCAGTTCAAAAAGTGTTGTCTTATGTTAATGCAGAAAAATACAAATGGGAAAACCAAGGAGATGAACAGCTATTAAAAAGAGTAAAAAATAATCCTTTTGCAACTTATTACCCTCAAGCAGAGTTAGTTTATTTCGATAAATATTTTACTCAAGTTGGGAGTAATTATAAGTTGGCCTATAAAGTTGAAGTGTATTCTGAAAAACCTTTAGCTAAACAAGATGTTTTTATTGATGCCCAAACTGGTGAAATTATTCATAGTTATAATAAACTTCATACTACGGAAGTTACGGGAAGTGCAAACACAAAATATGCAGGTACGCAATCCATACAAACAGATTCCACAGCGCCTGGAACGTATCGTTTAAGGGAGTATGTAAGGGGAGGAGGAATAGAAACCTATAACATGCTGCAAGGAACCAACTATGGTGTTGCTACCGATTTTACGGATGTAGATAATATATGGAATAATGTAAATGCTCAGCAAGATGAGGCTGCCACAGATGCTCATTGGGCTGCAGAAATGACGTATGATTATTTTTTAGCGGAACACGGAAGAGATAGTTATGATAATGCTGGAACTATTTTATTAAGCTATGTTCATTACGATGCAAATTATTCTAATGCTTTTTGGGATGGAGTAAGAATGACTTATGGTGATGGAGATGGAGTGACATACACAGCGTTAACTTCTTTAGATGTTGGTGGTCATGAAATTACACATGGGGTTACAGAATATTCTGCCAACTTGGTTTATCAAAATGAGCCTGGAGCATTAAATGAATCTTTTAGTGATATTTTTGGAACAGCCATAGAATTTTATGCCGAC
>JBFIEB010000401.1:0-2298 GCA_041603555.1 Vicingaceae bacterium | reverse complement strand
GGCTAAGGTAAATGCACTTAATGACATCTGTGAAAACATGATACACGATGATTGGATTAAATATCAAGGTTTTCAATTAGATTTGATTAATTACGTGTTAAGTAATTCTCTAAATAGAAATACCATAAAATTTGTATTACACGCCAAAGCAAGTGCTTTGAATAACTTAGGTTATATTTCAATGAATTCCGGCAAAACAAAAGATGCTTTAAAGTTTTACTTTGAAAGTTTTAATATTTACAAAAAATTTAATGACAATCAAGGTTTATCAATAGTTACAAATAATATTGGATTAACATATAGATACCAAGGTAATATTATTGAAGCGATTAAATTTTACGATAAAAGTTTACAGTTAAGAAAAGAATTAAATGATAAAAGTGGAATAGCAAGTGTGTATAATAATTTGGGAGTACTTTACGAAATTCAGAATGAAAAAGAGATAGCATTAGATTATTATAAAAAATCGCTACAGTTAAATATAGAATTGAAAAACATTCAAGGTTCTGCTGATTGTTATGTAAACATTGGATTATATTTAAAAAATTCTAGACAAATACCGGAGGCTCTTATAAATTACAAGAAAGCATTAGCAAATTATGAATATATAGGTTATAAAAAGGGAGTTGCCGATGTGTTCAACAATATGGGTGTTGTCTATTTTGAGATGAAAAATTTTGATAAAGCACTAGAAGCATTTAATATGAGTTACAATATTCAAAAAGAACAAAACGATTGGGAAGGAATAGCTTATTCTCTTTGTAACATGTCTGACATTTATATGGAAGAAAAAGATCTAAATAAAGCAAAACATAAAATAGAAGAAAGTTTGGAATATGCTAGAAAATCAGGGTTCATCGAAATAATAAGCAAAAGTGCTCTTCAGTTTAGTGAGATAGAAATTAAAAGAAATAATTATAAAGTAGCCCTTGAAATGTACAAACTCTATGTTAAGATGAAAGATAGTCTAAACAATGAAGCAACCCAGAAAGCTGCCATAAGACAACAAACTAAGTATGAATTTGAGAAAGCCCAAATAGTCAAGGAAAATAAAGCTAAAGAAGAAGCAAGATTAGAATCGGAGGCTACAGGACGTAGAAACAACTTACAGTACAGTTTAATTTTCTTAGGCATATTGTTATTGTTTGTAGGGATACTATTGATGGGCTTCATTAAAGTATCACCAAACATAGCTGAAGGAATAATATTCTTTGCATTTTTAATACTGTTTGAATTTGTGTTGGTATTCAGTGAACCTTATTTAGAACAATATACCAATGGAGAGCCTATGTATAATCTATTAGCTAATTCTGTGTTAGCGCTTGTAATATTTCCACTACATGCAATTTTAGAGAAGCTCCTAAAGAAGAGGATTGTTAAGACTTAGTATTTTCTTTTTTGCATAATGAATACTACCATATTTTAGTTATCTTTAATGTATGAAACCAATCCACTACATATTAATCTACTGCTTGTTAGGGCTATCATTAGGTGGATATTCTCAGGACAAGAATGTTGATATGGATTCTACCACTAAATATCAGGTTAAAAAGCAGCAACAAGATTGGGAAGCACATACAGATACTATAGTAAACTATATTTATCCTCCAGGTAAATATGTTAGTGTGAGACCTAAAAAAATCAGCTACACTTTAATGATTAATGAGGATTTTACTTATAGGTGCACGGTTCATTCTCTGAAACCGGATATTAAGGAATGGTATGGTGGGACATGGAAATATGATAGGTTCACAGGTACTGATTTAGAACTATATATTAAGAATGAAGATTCTCCATTTTCAGTATACAAACTGTATAAAAATGGAGACACAGTAACAGCTAAATGTAAAAAAAACATGGGGAAAGCCTCCAATCCAAGATCTAAACGTTTGCTACTGATAAGAGCGTATGCTAAATAGAAGCACCAAAGTGAGGATTATTTACGCATAATGTCTAATTATAAGACAACCACATGTAATTGTATGATTTAAATCATTTCACCATATAGTAAGATTTTTGAATCTTTGAACATGGAAAAATTTCAGGTGTATATTGATAAAGTGAAAAGAGATTCATTCAATAATATTGAGAATGAAATAATATCATCATGTAAAAATCTACTAAGTGAATTTGAACAAGAGCTTTGTTCATGTGATTATGAGATTGGGGTACACATCATTAACGGTAGGTTCTCTGAATTAGAAATTATAGACCTTCCTAATAAATTGACTACAAGAATATCAAGTAGTATTTCTCAATTGCATAATTAAGCAGAACAACCTATTTATTACCGCGGGT
>JBFIEB010000400.1:0-2303 GCA_041603555.1 Vicingaceae bacterium | reverse complement strand
GTCAGAATACTCTCTGAAGGCAAAAAAGGTAACCAGGTTGGATTTTCTGAAAGAATATTTAGTGCATCAGCATCTATTACCAGTGGATTATTAGAATTTTGAATTAGCAATTTTAAAACATTTTGTGTTTGAATTAATTGACCTAGTCCCGGTCCAATGCCAACACCTGTGTATGGAGAAATATCTATCACTACCGAAATACAATCATCTGAATCATCTGTAATACACATTGCTTCTGGAACGGTCGACTGCATAATTTCCAATCCTTTTTTAGGAAGTTGAACCGTTAACAAACCAACCCCTGTTCTTAAACATGCTCTTGCAGATAATACTTCAGCACCCATTTTCCCCTTACTACCAGCAATTAGCAATGCATGCCCAAAAGTTCCTTTGTGTGAAAACTTATTCCGATGGTATAAGAGTGATTTTATATCATCGGCAGTCACATAATTATAGTTTGTGCTAACTTCATCCAAAAAATCTGTATGCAATCCAATATCTAATATTTCAAACTCACCTACATAATTAAAATTTTCAGGGAAAAGCATAGCTAATTTTGGTTGCTGAAAAGTAAGCGTATAATTAGATTTGATAATATTATTAGAAATATTGCTTTCATTGCTTTCATTGCTTTCACTAAACAATCCTGAAGGCATGTCAATTGCAATAACTTCATTTTTGACTTGGTTAATATTATGAATAATCTCAGCAATGAATCCATCAATTGGTCGTGCCAACCCTGAACCAAAAATTGCATCTATAATAATGGAAGTTGGTGGTATTTTAAATTGAAAATCTTGCTCTGTTAAGATAAGCGAGTCCATTCCTAATGCCTTGATTTTATCAAAATTTATATCAAAATCAACAGTATGCTTATCAGAAAAATGAACAATATAAAGCATTACTTCATATCCATGCTGCTTTAATAATCTTGCTATTACCAATCCATCACCACCATTATTTCCTACTCCACAAAACGCATTAAAACTAATTGAAGTATCATATTTATCAATAAGCCAATCAACACACTTCTGAGAAGCCCTTTCCATTAAATCTATAGATTTTATCGGTTCATTTAAAATGGTATAGGCATCTGCTTCACGAGTTTGCTGGGCTGTTAAAATTTTCATTTTAATGATAAATCAATTTAATAATAAAGTTAACAACAACTATAACAACTACAATAATAAAATTGTATTTAAGCCAAGTTCCTCCATTTTTAAATTTAAAAATAAGGTGAATCACAAGAAACAAAAACATAAAAATCATTGGAATAAGAGCGGGGTATAAATAAAAGCTATTGATTAAATTCCCCTTTAGTAACTCTACAAAAGAACGTTGCATACCACAACCAAAACAATCTACACCAAAATACTTCTTATAAGGACAAGCGAGCAAATTATTTTCAAGCCATTCTATCCAACCCATTTAATTCGTTTCGAATTCTAAAACATCATCTTCTATTTTGATGATTTTAAGTTCATC
This sequence comes from Vicingaceae bacterium, assembly GCA_041603555.1. Taxonomy (GTDB): domain Bacteria; phylum Bacteroidota; class Bacteroidia; order Flavobacteriales_E; family Vicingaceae. Next base: position 818 of record JBFIEB010000400.1, on the reverse strand, counting down.
TCGTAATTCTCTGTATCTTTTTCTTGAATCTACCACGTAAATACTGCTTTGGTAGTCAAACATTATTTTTTTATAGAAGTCGGCTGCTTTATGTTTATCGTTGAGTTGATTGTCAAACATTAAAGCCAAATTGTAAATAGCATCATCAGCTAATATATCAAAAGAATAATCCTTTATTATATCCTCTAAGTTCTGAGCAGCAGCCTCGAATTTCTTTTGCTTGTAATTAATCTGATAACGTTTATAAAGTATATCATCAGCAATGGTATGCATCGGGTATTCTTTTTTTAACGAATCAAGCATTAGCATTGCTTGTGCATTTTTATTTTGAAAAGCCAACAAATCTGCCTTAGCAAACATTAAAAGTGGTGCCTCTGTCGTATCGATCCCAATATTATCTGTTATCAAAACGGAAAGCTGCATGGCATCATTTGAAATTAGCTTAGATGTTGATGCTTTTAATACATCTAATTGTGTTTTTGCCCAACCAAAATCACCCGTATAAAAAGAAATTTTTGCATTCTTAAATTTTGCTTGCTCTCCTAATTGATCATATTTATAAGCTTTTTCAACTTGTGAATATATAAGAGATGCTTCCCAAATCTCTCCGGTAAATAACAATACATCGGCCAGTTCAAGCTTGTTTTTTGCTACATCATGCCCTTTCAATCTAGGTATGGCAATAATTTCATTTAAAAGTTTTATAGCTGCTTCTGTATCGTGCAAATAAAAGGCCTGTAAATGGGCTAATCCCGTTAATAAGGGAGCGGTAGCTTCAGTCTTACCTAATTCTACAATGGTAGATTTATAGGTTTTTT
>JBFIEB010000399.1:0-2308 GCA_041603555.1 Vicingaceae bacterium | reverse complement strand
TTATAAAGAAAAGCAACTACTTCACAATTGACTTCATTCCAGGTTGGGTCAATTGTAAAGTTAAAATTTTGAGTATCTATGGTCCCCATTGTTGTAACGGTAACTGCAGTTCCCCAACTTGTATTTACAGCACCTCTTAACACATGCCTATGGTCATAATTTGGAACTGGATTTGGTCCGTCAAGCTGATATGCTATGATATGATCTTCAATGATATAAACTTGTAGTTTATAATTCGAACCACCACCTCCATCTCCTAACCATTCTGTATCCACTTGAATAGCCACATCTCGAGTTGAACTATTGTAAGTAGTAGTAATTAACATGTCAGCAATAGGACTATCATCTTTAATGGTCAATAATTCGGCTTCCCACTGGTTTGCACCATAATGGCTAGCATTATTAATTCGAGAAATAATTCCAGATGGATAAGCAGGAACAGGAAATGCAGTTAATAAATCATCACCTGCTGTAGTAGTAAAATCATCAGGAGCACCATTTCCTGGCTCAGCAAATGCTCCTGCGTGGATTGATATAGGAATAACTTGATCCCCATATACATCCACTAATCGTTGAATTTCTATTGCACCTGTTGGACAGGCTTGACATAATTGCCCAGTAAATTCTTCAATAACAATTCTTCTTTTTAATTCAGGACCAGGGTCGTTTCCTGCATTTGGGTCTTGAATTGGGTTATCAATTTTATCACAACTAACAAAAGCAAAAGTTAAAGCGATAAATGGGAATATTAATTTTTTCATAATATATAGTTTTATACGTGTATTAAAAGCTACTTGTTATACTTAATGTTATACCACTAGCTGCAGGAACATTTCTACAAACACCACCTACACAAAAAATTCCAGCACGTTGTTTACCATACCCTAGTTGAATACGATTAGCACCTTTAATATAACCAGCAGAAGCAAAGTAATAATGAATTCGTTGTTCATCTATTTTATTTCCAAAGTTGTATTGATCCATAACAGCAATGAACCAGTGTGGAGAATACGTATATTCTAACAAAACAGTTGCCCAATCTTGTTGATCTTGCTTAGTAAACAATCCTTGAAATTCGGCTCTAAGGGCGTGTTTCTTTTTAAACTTATAGGTAACATCGATAACACCAATATCTGCGTAAATCATAGGATACTTTTCGACAGGAAATTTACCTTGTATTACAGAATGGTTAAATACCATATTTGAATAAGTGAATATGGCTTTCACTTTTTTACTGAACTTTTTAGTGATTTCTACATTTATCTCTTCATAATATTTCTCATCACCAACAGCAAATAAATTAGAAGTATATCCTAACTGAGAAGAATCAGTTACAGGTAAAGCGGTAGAATCAATGTTATATACTGTTGCATAATTAAGCAAAATACTTGTGCCGTATTTTCCTCCTAAAAATGAACCTTTTTTAAACTTCTTTACCAATTCTCCTTGAAATGCAACTTCGCCATTAGGTTGTGTAGCATACGGGTATAACGTGGCTAATAAATTATAAGTATGTTGTCTTGTTAAAGCTGGAAGATAGTTGATTTGTAAATCAGTAAGAGCAGCACCTCTATCAGACCTAAAACTCATATTATCAACTCCCTTAGCCGATAGTGTTAGTCCAAATCCTTTTGTTGAGTAACCAGCTTCTGCAAAAAAGGCTTCACCTTCTTTATAAATAAAATTATTGTCAGCAGATGGGTCATTAATCTTTTGAGCATATTCAGCATTAAAACTAACTTTTCCTCTTCTAATTTTAAACCTCCCTGCATAAGCACCAACATTTTCTGGTAAATTATATTGAGAATTTTGGTCTGCTTGATATTTACTAACGAAGCTTCCACCTAAAGTCAACTTTGTTTTAGCATCTTTTAATCCACCTCCAAAAAAATCATTTACCATTAATTCACCATCAAAACCACGAACTATACCTTCACCAAACTCAAAAAACAAACGTTGTTTACCAATTACTCCTTTAACGTTTAACCCTTCGGTTACTTTGTAATTTATTCTAATTCCATCCATAGAATTGTCATACCCTAACCCTCTTGCTTCATAAGTTTTAAAAACTAATCCATTTCCAAATTCCTCATAATAATTTCCTACTGTTACAATCATTTCATCACTAGTAAACGAAGCAAACCTGTATCCAATTCCATTACCTTTATATCCAGTTGGGAAACCTAGCATAGTATTCAAGTAGCTTTCATACCTAAATCCGGCTGAAAATTTACCGTTAGTATAGATAAAATTCGCAAAACCGTTCATGAGTACATCTTCTGGAACTTCAGCAGCTCCTATTAAGGTG
>JBFIEB010000398.1:0-2312 GCA_041603555.1 Vicingaceae bacterium | reverse complement strand
TTTATTTTGATTGTCAAATTTTTCTTTTGCTATCTTTTCTGCAGTAAATGCTTTAATAATTTTAAGACCACCTAAAGTTTCCTCAATATTAGATAATAAAACACCAATTTGATTTTGGGCTTTGGTCGAAGTTCTTTTTAAGCTTTTCCCTAACCTACTGATAACAAATGCTGTTACTGGCAATAGAAAAAGAGTAACTAAGGTTAATTCTGGACTAATAGTTACTAAGAGAACAATTGAAAGAATAACATTAATAGGTTCTCTAAAAACCATTTCTAATGATTGCAGAATGGAAAATTCTACTTCTTGCACATCAGAGGTGATTCTTGAAAGCATATCTCCTTTTTTAGTTTCAGAATAAAAAGATAGGGGTAAATCAATCATTTTATTATAAATCCTTTCTCTTAAATCTTTTATGATTCCTGTTCTTAAAACAGCAATAAAAAACATAGCCAGATAGCGAAACACGTTGCTAAAAAGAAATAAGAGCCCAACCGAAACACAAACATAAAATAGGGCTTGAACTTTACTATTATCATCAATAAGCTGATTAAGAGAAAAATTAAAGTAATCAGTAAAATATTGTTTGTTAAAACTAAAAACTGGTTTTTGAGTGATGATTACAGTTTCTGGGTTAAATATCAAATTTAAAAAGGGGATAAAAAGCAGCATAGCTGTTAGTTCAGCTAAAACTTGTAGAATATTGAAAAGAATATTAAGAGCGGCATAACCTTTATAATTTAATGCAAATCTTAATATTTTTTTTAGATTGTTCATTGCTACAAATGTAGTGAATTTGATAAACGTTGGATTTACTATTTAATCAATGTATAGTTTTTATATTCTCCGAATTGATAATTTAATTTTTGCTCAATAAAGTGTAGGATTTTTCCTTTTAAAGAAAGATTATTTCGTGTAGGGTCAAACGAAAATTTCCAATTGATATTGTTTATTCGTGGTTGCATTACTTTTGGATGAGTTTCTTTAAATGCGGTAAGAATATCAATAAATGAGTAATCAAATTTGTCATTTTTTTCAATATTTTTTTCTATCCAGGTATCATCATGCCACATTTTGTTAAAGCTTTCTTGTTTCGTTTGTTGTGCTTTTGGGTGTTTAACCCAACCATAGTGATAAATGGATGCATTAACTTGTTTTACGTTTAATTTCCTTCCATTCTTTCTAAAGCCCTGAGCATCCTTATAAGAGCGTATTGACTTATCATTTCTGATAATACGAACCTCTTTTTTATACCACATTCGTGATGCTCCAATAAAATCATAAGAGCCGAAAAAGTGTGTGTAATTGAATAAAATTCCTTCTACGGTTGGTTCATTTTTATACTTTAATAATGTTTCTTTAATAATAGGAAGATATTTTTCATGAACAACTTCATCACTTTGAATATAAAAAGACCAATCGAATTCTAACCCAATCGCGTCAAAGGCTTTATTGGTTTCATCTGACAATACTTTTCCTCCTTCACGTAAATTATCGTCCCAAATGGTTTCAATGATTTTAATTTTTGGAGAATTGATATTGTTTATCAGATCCAAAGTCTCATCATCAGAATTGCCAACAGCAACAACAAATTCATCACAAATAGGCAATATCGAAGTAATGGATTCAACTACTGGGTAATCGAATTTTATGGCATTTCTAATAATGGTAAAACCACAAATTTTCATAGTTTAGAAAAGCTCAACACCTGTAAAATTAAAAGGAGTAATCTGTTTTAATTCAGCTTTAATATCATCATTAACGTCTAGACCGTCAATAAATGTTGAAATGGATTCAGCAGTAATTTTTTCATTGGTGCGGGTTAATTCTTTTAAAGCCTCATATGGTTCAGGATAACCTTCCCTTCTTAGTACTGTTTGAATTGCTTCAGCAGCTACAGCCCAATTATTTTCTAAATCTTCTGTTATTTTACCCTCATTAATCAATAACTTATTCAATCCTTTAATCAAAGAGGATAATGCCAGTAAACTATGCGCAATAGGTACTCCAACATTCCTTAAAACAGTTGAGTCAGTTAAATCTCTTTGTAAGCGAGATATCGGAAGTTTTGCAGCTAAATGCTCATATATTGAATTGGCTATACCGAGATTTCCTTCAGAATTTTCAAAATCAATTGGATTTACTTTGTGTGGCATGGCTGAAGAACCGATTTCACCTGCTGCAATTTTTTGCTTGAAATACTCCATGGAAACATAAGTCCAAACATCTCTATTCAAGTCAACTAAAATGGTGTTGATTCTTTTTAATCCATCAAAAAGGGCTGCCAAATTATCGTAATGCTCAATTTGTGT
>JBFIEB010000397.1:0-2313 GCA_041603555.1 Vicingaceae bacterium | reverse complement strand
GATTTCATGGGGATAAGGCAAAAGCCATTATATGGGAGCATAACACACATATAGGAGATGCTCGAGCAACTGATATGGCAAAACAGGGAATGATAAATGTAGGTGAATTGCTTACACACAGACACAAAAAACAAGGAGTCGTAAAAGTCGGATTTGGATCTTATGAAGGGACTGTAATTGCTACAAGAAGATGGGGAGATAATATGCTAAAAATGGAAGTTCCAAGTGGAATCAAAGGCAGTTGGGAGTATTTATTACACCAAGTTGGAAATAACGATAAACTCATCATAATGGATCACTTAAAAGATAATCCATTGTTTAAACAACCCATCGACCACAGAGCTATAGGAGTGGTATATCACCCTGAAAAAGAAAGCCAAGGTAATTATGTTCCGAGCATTTTACCTTATCGTTATGATGCATTTATTTACATTGATAAAACGAATGCATTGCATCCCTTGCACATTGAACCTAACGGACAGCAAATGCCTGAAACCTATCCTTGGGGAGTTTAGATTTTTATTTTTTAATGGAAATAATCAATTAAAAAATCTAGACCATTTTTTTTACATTCAATTTAACGATCTATAAAAGTTACATTGTCTTTATTTCTTTTGTGAATCTTTGGGGTTTCATCTCCATAACCAACAATAATTGAAAGGTTAACGCATTCTGTTTCTGGAATACCCAATGATGAATAAATTTTGGTTCGACCAACATATTTCGCTAAACCAATAGGACAAGTATCCAATCCTAAAGATTTTGCAGCCAACATTATGTTTTGAGAACACATGCCAATATCTAGAGCTGCCCATTCATTATCTTTTGGAGCAGTAATAAAAATAACAACTGGCGCCCCATGAAATATCGGATCTTTTGTTTTTAAAAAATCAATGCCATGAGATAATCGAATCGCACTTGTGGCTGTTTTTATAATGTTTTTTACTCCAGATCTAAGAAAATGAGCAGAGGTAACTTTCCCTATTTCTTTTGAAAACGCTTTAATGGTATTTTTATTAGTTAGCACATAAAATTTCCAAGGTTGCATATTTATTGCAGATGGAGCCATTCTTCCGGCATCTATAATCATACCTATAAGGTTTTTATCTACGGGTATTTCTTTGTATTTTCTTATTGCTCTTCTTTCATAAATTTTACCCAGTGTCTCGTTAGTTTTAACTTTAACACGTTCTTTAGCTACTATTGTTTCCATTTTTTTTAAAAATAAATTAAACTAACTCTGTTTCATGTTTTAAATCAGACATTATTTTTTCAACATCTACATTGAGTCCCTTTGCTATTGCTGTCCCAAGTTTATAATCAGCACGGAAAAAATGGCATAACTGTCTATTGATAATGATATCTTTCTTATCACCAGTTATTCCACTCATTGCAGCAACTATGTTGTCTACTAAATTGTGACGATCATAGTCATTCATTGCCTTATTGAATAGCAGACCTGGCTGAGTAAAATGGTCATCACCATTTTCACTATTTCTATCAAACCAATCAGCCAAATTACTATCAATGTGCATGGCCGGTTCTTTATAGGTTTCATCAACTTTAATATTATCAAAACTATTAGGATAGTAGTTTGGAGCATCTTCTGAGTTACCATTTACCGACATAAATCCATCACGCTCATAATTCTCTCCCATATAAGGGCATTTGTTAACAGGTAATTGCTCATAGTTTACACCTAGCCGGTATCGATGAGCATCTGGGTAAGAAAGTAAACGTCCTTGTAACATTTTATCTGGTGAATAACTAATTCCATCCACGATATGTGCAGGAGCAAAAGCAGCTTGCTCTACATCAGCAAAATAATTTTTTGGAATTTGGTTTAATTCCATTGTACCTACATCGATAAGTGGGAAATCTCCATGTGGCCATACTTTAGTCAAATCAAATGGATTAAAAGATAGGTCCTCTGATTCCTCGTTGGTCATCACTTGAATTTTCAAAGCCCATTTAGGATAATCTTTTTTCTCAATTGCTTCTACTAAATCTCTTTGCGAAAAATCTGGATCATTCCCTTTCATTTCCATTGCTTCATCATTCGTAAAATTTTTAATGTTTTGAATTGTTTTAAAATGAAACTTAACCCAAACTTTTTCATTTTTTGCATTAATCATGCTATAAGTATGTGACCCATAACCATTCATGTGGCGATAGCCAAAAGGCGTACCTCTGTCACTCATCAAAATCATTACTTGGTGCAAACTTTCTGGATTTAAACTCCAATAATCCCACATCATGGTAGGACTTTTACAATTTGTTTTAGGGTCTCTTTTTTGAGTATGAATAAAGTCT
>JBFIEB010000396.1:0-2320 GCA_041603555.1 Vicingaceae bacterium | reverse complement strand
CCTATAAGGTTTGTGATTTCTATGATTTTATTTTTATTGTTTGTGGCTGCTACTAATTTCATAATGTTATTTAGTGAAGTACGAAAATCTGTTTTTTATCTTTAAGAAAGGTAACTCGTAAAACTTGAAACTGAATTTAGCCATAATTAGAGTTAATAGGAGTGCTAATAATGTTTCCAAGGCTATTGTCTGCCATAATTCTGTATTTAAAGCATATTTTTCAGTTAGTGTAATTACTATTAAAATGGCAATTTTGTGAAGACAATATAGTCCGTAACTAATAACCCCTAATTTAGATATTTGTTTAAAATTGGATAATTTGAAAAAAGAATTATTAGCATAGTTTTGTTCTAAAATAATGAATAGGATAACAAGTGCGATGATAATTCTTTCGAAAATTCTTACTCCATAGCCAATCGAAATCATTTCATCTCTAAAAAAATAAATAAAGAAGAAAATTAGATAGATGAATACAATATATAAACGATTTAAGTTCTCGATTTTCAATTTTAAACTATTTCTTTGATGAATTAGCCAGGCACCAAATGCACCAACGGTCATATCTCCTATACAAGATAAAGTATGTAATTCATGGAAGAGTGGTCTATCGTTTAACGCTCTAGACACTATACTTATTAAAATTATTGATACAAAAGGAATCCAATATTTTTTAATTGGAAAAAAATAGAGGATAATTGGCCATATAAGATAAAACTGCTCTTCAATTGCAATACTCCATAGTACACTTAATACTGATGCATCAGGTAGTCCATTCTGAATGAAATCAAAGTTATTTAGGAAGGTAATATAATAGATTGGGTTAGCAGTTTCATTTGGTATTTGACCGAAAAACAGTTTTAATTGTGGGAAAATTAAAAACCCAAATCCTACGCAAAAATAAAACAAAGGCCATATTCTTAAAATCCTCCTAATCCAAAATTTTTTTAGATTAATTTGACCATTTAATTGTTTCTCAGCGATAAGTAGATAAGTAATTAAAAAACCACTAAGCACAAAAAAGAAATTAACACCTAAATTGCCATTTTTGAAAACTTCCTCTGTTACAAAATGATAGATTGGAGAAGATTTAATTAGCTCATTTTCTGTGTAAAAACTATGGAATAAAAAAACGGACAGAAAACACAAAAACCTTAAACCATCAAGATTTTCAAAATATATCTTTTTCTTCATCTTATATTCTTTAATTTTATTCGATAAGCAAAAAAGAACCTAAACACATACATTTTTTATCAAATTAATAAATGATTTCACTACCAAATATAGCATTGTTTGATATATGTCTTGGGCTAATTTATCTTTTTATTATTTATTTTTTTTCAATAAGGTTTAAAAGTAAAATAATAATTAATAAACCTGAATATAGATATTTTATAATGGGGCTAAGTACAAAACTGTTGGGAGCGATTTCATTCGTATTTATCTCATTGTACTATTATAAAACAGGCGACACTTTTCTTTATTTTCAAATTGCGGAAGATTTAAGAGGCCATTTATTTGTCAATTATACTGAAACAACGAATCTCATATTTACTCCTTATGCTGAACTTAAGAATGCTAATTTCAACCCATTGCAACCCTATAATTATTATTATGAGAGAACCACAACTTGGTCATTTTCAAGAATTGTATTTTTCTTTAACATCATTAGTTTTGGGTCCTATTTGGTTAGTTCAATTCTAATAGCTGTAGTATCCTTTGCTGGTTTATGGTTAGGATATAGTAATCTATCTCGTTTATATCCAAAGGCTGCAAAATTGATGATTATTCCATTTTTTTTTATTCCTACTTCCTTGATATGGAGCTCTGGAATTTTAAAAGATACTTTAATAATAGGGCTTATAGGAATATTAATATATGCTTTTTCAAATATTTCTATCTTCAAGAATAAACTTTTGGTTAGCTTAGTTATAGTTATTATGGGGTTTTTAATCGTTCAATTTTTAAGACCGATTCTTATGTACGTTTTTATACCTTGTATGTTAATATGGGTACTTTCATATATGTTAACATTTATTCAAAATCCAATAAGAAGATTTATTTCGATATTTTCAATATTTGTTGCTGCTATGGGAATTGGAATTTTTATAAGCAATCAGTTTTTGGAAGAATCGTCTAAATATAGAGCTGAAAATTTAATTGAAACTTTAAATGGGTTTCAATTAGATCATACTATGAATGCTATTAAAAAAGATGAAAGCACTTATAATATTGGTGATATTACTTTTAATCCATTAGAAATAATTAAAAGAGTTCCCCAAGCCATAAATGTTACTTTTTTTAGACCTTATTTGTGGGAAAT
>JBFIEB010000395.1:0-2327 GCA_041603555.1 Vicingaceae bacterium | reverse complement strand
TTGTCTTTTCCGATAAAATGAACCAATTCGGTGTCATTACTTTTCCAATAATCTTCCCAATTTTTGTTATTGTTTTCTGCCCATTGTTTACTCGCAGAAATGTAACCAATAGGTGCATCGAACCATACGTACAATACTTTTCCTTCTCCACCTTCAATAGGTACTTTTATTCCCCAATCTAAATCTCTTGTAATTGATCTGGGCAGTAGCCCATTATCAATCCAGCTTTTGCATTGTCCAATTACCTGCTTTCTCCATTTGTTAGGGTCATGTTGTTGTACACCATCCAATTTTCCAGTCTCTATCCATTCTTTTAACCATTTTTCATGCTTATTCATGGGTAAATACCAGTGCGAAGTTTCTTTTAAAATAGGGAGATTACCACTTATGGTAGATTTTGGATTGATTAATTCTGAAGGGCTTAATGTTGACCCGCATTTTTCACATTGGTCACCATAGGCACCATCAAAATCACATTTAGGGCAAGTTCCAACAATATACCTATCGGCTAAAAACTGATTTTCTTCTTCATCGTAAAATTGTTCTGAAGTTTCTTCAATAAAAGTGCCTTTATCGTTTAAGTCTTTAAAAAAATCACTAGCGGTTTTATGATGTAATTTGGAAGATGTTCTGTGATAAATATCGAATTCAATACCAAAATCTTCAAATGCTTTTTTTATAATTGTGTGGTTTTTGTCTACGATGGCTTGGGGTGTTGTGTTTTCTTTTTTGGCTCTAAGCGTAATGGCTGCCCCATGCTCGTCAGAACCACAAACAAACAAGACATCTTTGCCTTTACTTTTTAAATACCTCGAATAAATATCCGCAGGTAAATAACATCCGGCAATGTGTCCAATATGTAAAGGACCATTTGCATAAGGTAATGCTGCAGTAATCGTATGTCGCTTAAAATTATCCACTTACTATGTCAACTCAATTTATTATTTTCGCTACTGAACTTTTTACCACTCGGGTTCCGAGTAAATTCGTGCAAAAGTACGTTTTGAAATGCTAATATTGTAGTGATGACAATGGAAAAACCAAGAGACTTAAAAAAAGGAGATAAAGTAGCGATGATTTCTACCGCCAGAAAGATTTCTGCAGTGGAAGTAAAACCCGCAATTGAGTTGCTTGAATCTTTGGGATTAGAAGTTATTTTAGGAGATAATTTATATCAAGAAGAAAATCAGTTTTCAGGTACGACTAATCAACGTAAAGCTGATTTACAAAAGGCATTAGACGATTCTACTGTAAAGGCAATTTTTTGTGCCAGAGGAGGATATGGAACTGTCCAATTAATTGATGAAATCGATTTTTCAAATTTCATAAAAACACCAAAATGGATTGTGGGATATAGCGATGTAACGGTTTTACACAATCATATTAATGCCAATTATAATATTCAAACATTACATGCTACAATGCCTATTAATTTTGCAACTAATACCCAAGATAGCATTGAAAGTTTAAGAAAAGCCTTATTCGGAGAAACATTGAGTTATGAATTTAATTCAAATGATTTGAATAGAAATGGAGAAGCCACAGGTGAGTTAGTAGGAGGGAACCTATCTATTATTTATAGTCTAGTCGGAACCAATTCTCAAATAAATACTATTGGAAAAATTTTATTTATAGAAGATTTGGATGAATATTTATACCATATAGATCGTATGATGATGAATTTAAAAAGAGCTGGAATGTTGGAGAAAATAGCAGGGTTAGTGGTAGGTGGAATGACGGATATGAATGACAATGAAATTCCTTATGGACAATCTGCTAAAGAAATCATAGCAGAGGCTGTTGAGGAATATGATTATCCAGTGTGTTTTGATTTTGATGCAGGACATTTAACCACCAACTTAGCTCTTAAATTTGGGGCAAATATTAAGTTGAAAGTAGGAGAAAAGTGTAGTTTAGAATTTGGTTAAGATTCACCAAATTTTTGATAACCATTAGGTATTTTAAATTTACTGGCATCTACTTTTTTTCTAAACATTTTGGTTGTTTCTAGTTTAGATTTAAGTTTCCCGTCAAACCCTTTTTCTTCACCAACTATTGGGAAATAACCAGCATTATCAGGTATTTGCATAAAGTATAAGGCCACTTTATCTTTTCTGTTAAGTGCAGTTAATAGATCTTGAAAGAAGAAATAATTTCCTTTGTCAATTACCCAATATTCAGCTTTTGATTGAAAATCAGGGTTACTTACAGTCCATTTTACACAACTGTAACCCAGTATTTCCTTTTTCTCATTAGTTTTAACCATATTCGATTTACTTAAATCTTTCACACTTGGTTTTGATTTAATTTCCATGTATAATTTTCTG
>JBFIEB010000394.1:0-2333 GCA_041603555.1 Vicingaceae bacterium | reverse complement strand
TGTGTTCTTAACTTTCTTAATAATAAGGTCTATAGATATTCCAGCTCCAAACAAAAGAACAGCGGCAATTACAAAATCTAATAGCCCCCAATTAACTTCATTGGTAAACTGCATGGCTATTATTGGTATAGACAATAAGAGCGCAACAATAACTAAGATAATTATTAATCTTTTGTTTTTCATAAGTATAAATTTAAACAATTAACGTAAACGTTTTTAAAACATTGTTTGTCTTTTTAAACTGCTGTTAAAGTATAATGTAACAGCGATTTGGTGTCGTTAGTGATTTGAACAATACTACTTCGTACAAAACATATTCATTGAGGTTTTTCCATAGCAATACAGGGATACATCTCTTTGATATAATATATACCATCAAACATGTTTCCTAAGTTTTGGGTTAATATTTTTTTATGCCCAAAGAGCTTTGAGGTAAACCTCATTGTTTCTACATTTTCTAGTTGAGCCAAGTTTAAAAATCCAAAATTAAAATCAGTACTATACAACCAATCTTCGAGGGTGTTTTCATTTGCTGGTGGAATATCGAATTTATCACGTACCGTTATTCTACCTCCTTTACCTTGGTAGGATGTAAAGCCTATTATATATAGTTCATCTGCTATCTTGTCGTTTATAAAACTTCCCATAGTAACAGCTTCATAAACTGTTTTTTCATCTTTGGTGGAGGTGGGTTTAGTGGCATTTTTTGCGATATGAGAATTAGCCGCCCAAACAATTATTTTTTTCTTAGGATATTGCTGTTGTATTAACCATAATAGATTATCAGCCATTTGCTCATCACGGATATCTCGTAAATTGGTATCTCCATCTTGGTAAGACCAAGCGTTTTCCGCTTGTCCTCTCATGTTTTTAAGCTCTTGCATCCAAAAAGGCTTGTTAGCTACTTCAACTTTTTGAAGTTCAGTAGTCATTTCTTTTAGAAATGAATAAAATAAGGTTCTATCTGTTACCGTACATTTACTCCAATACTCTTTTTTGATAATCTCTTTCATCACTTCAACAAAACGAGCACAAGAATCGTGCTTGGCAATACTTGACCCAATGTTGTTGATTAAATTATTTATTTCGGTAAAATAATAGTTGGGTCTTCTGTACATACTCATGGCATGACGGCTATCAAAACCAGCAATGTGTAACTCATTACTCTTTGCCTTATTTTCAACCCATAAAAAGAATGGCTTGTTTTGTTCACAGCCTGTCCACATTGGCCATAGATGATCTAATACAGGAGTAAGTCCATTGCTATCTTTTTCGTGCCACGCACTTTGTATCCCAAAAAAATCGCTTTCAAAAGCAATCACATCAAAGCCCATTTCTTGGTTAAGAAATTTAACTATTCTGGTTTTTGCTTCAAATGTAGCGGCATCTCCATGGTCTTGCTCACCAAGCATTACTACTCTTTTTGCTCCTATGGTTGTTCTCAAAAATTCAAGGTCAGGAAAAATAGTATCATTCGGATTATTGGAAATAATATTTACAGTGTGCTGTTTTATTAAGCTCTTAAGGTCTTGTGTAAAACCATTAATCGTTGAGAATAGTAAAAATAGTAGGAGTAGCTTTTTCATAGTAGCGTATTGAAAAATTAAGTAAACCAAAATTGATTAAAATGATAGAGCTTATTTTACCCTAAAATTTTACTCAGCCAACTTTCTTATTAATTTAAAACATGGAAGCATTTTAAAATCTAAAAGATATTCTTCATTACCAAGTGTCTCAGGAACTCTATCGTACCTCAATCTTTTATCTTTTTGGTTTCTAGGGTCACTGTATGAATTGTATTCAAAAATGACTAAAGGCTTGGTGTATCCTTTTACTTTTGCAGTATAAATATACTTCTCAATGTTTAACGAATTACTGCCATGCATTAAAGGATCTTTGGTATAAAAGTCTGCTTGAATATACACTTCAAATTCAGGAACATCTACCCAATAATAATTATAATAGTCCACCAACACTTCATCCATATAATCATCATCAAAATCATAATAAGAGTCGTTGTGCATGTAACAACTATCAAACAGTACATTGCAAGAAATTGGACCAATAACACTATCAGACACGATAGAAGTAAAAGGTAATGAGTTCATCCAATTTTTAGTTGACTGAGCCGAATATAACGTTGGTGTGTTTAGTTCTCTTGGGTACATTTCGCCACCATCATAATTACCTCCATAAAGCTTACGATTACCCATCAAATTATTACCTGCTTGATAAGTAGGAAAAAACTCAACACCTATATCGCTTGCACTTTGGTTTTCTAAACCATTAGGTTCATGCTTTTTAAACATTTCCATCAATAGAAATTTGTGTGT
>JBFIEB010000393.1:0-2351 GCA_041603555.1 Vicingaceae bacterium | reverse complement strand
CTTGTCTGGTAAAAGAATAAAAGGTTCTAACTTATTGTAATCCGATTCATTTAATCCATAAATCTTCTTTACATCTAACTTTGTTTTCCAGCTACCACCTTTAGTTTTATAGTTAAATATGGTTTTAATTTGCCAATCTTTGAATCCTAATTTTTTCCACTGTTCTTTGGAAATAGTATTAGGATCAAATTTAAAGTATTCTATTTTACGATTTTCTTGCTTATTACTAACTTCATATTCTTTTTTAATGTTATCAGGTAAAAGGATATATGGTTTCAATTTTTCAAAATGAATTTCTTCCAATCCATAAATTTTTTCAACATCAGTTTTTGTTTTCCAACTTCCACCTTTTAATTTATAATTATTGATTGTTTTAATCTGCCAATCTTTAAATCCTAACATTTTCCATTCTTCATCCGAAATACTATTAGGATTAAATTCAAATAATTGTATAGATAAATTTTCTGGTTGATTTGACTCAGCATTTAACCCTTTTTCAAATTCGTCAATTGCTGATTCAAACTCAGAGAAGTCGTTTTGTTGATTTGATTTTAAAAAATCTATAGAAAGGTTAGCGGCAATTAAAATAGCTATAATCAATAATAAAACTACAGTTCCTCTTTTTTCTCCACGAGTAAAAGAAAAGTAGTCTTTAATGCCCATTAGAAATTATTATTTAGCAGCTTTAAAAGCCTTTATCTTATCCATGTAAATCTTTAATTCTTCTCGTACCTTAGGAGATAATATTACTAGACCAATTACGTTTGGAAATACCATTGCAAATATCATCGCATCAGAAAAGGCAATTACAGAACCCAATCCAATAGATGAACCAATGATTATAAATATTAGGAATATAACTTTATAGATGATATCTAAAGATTTTCCTTTACCAAATAAAAATTTCCAGGCTTGTAATCCGTAATAACTCCAAGATAACATTGTAGAGATTGCGAATAAAACTACGGCAAGCAAAAGTACCCATGAAGATTTAGGTATTACAGATTCAAATGCAGTTGCAGTAAGTTCAATTCCACCTACTGTCGATTCTCCATAATTAATAAATCCACCTTCAATGTTTGTAATAACTAAAACGAGAGCTGTCATAGTACATATTACCACTGTATCTATAAAAGGCTCTAGTAGCGCTACAATTCCTTCACTCGCAGGGTATTTAGTTTTTACCGCAGAGTGGGCAATAGCTGCAGAACCAACACCAGCTTCATTAGAAAAGGCGGCTCTTTGAAAACCAACAATTAGTACTCCAATAATACCACCTAAAGCCGCGTTAGAAGTAAAAGCTCCTTTAAATATTAAGCTAAATGCTTCAGGAACATGACCTATGTTCATAAAAATTACAACCAATGCTGTTCCAACATATAAAGCAGCCATTAATGGTACTATCTTTTCAGTTACAGAACCTATTCTTTTTATTCCTCCAATAATTACAGCTCCAACAATGGCAGCCATTATAATTCCTAAAATAAAACCTGATGCTCCACTTTCCATACCAAATTTTTCAATCATTTGGGTGGCTGCTTGATTGGCTTGAAACATGTTTCCTCCACCTAAAGAACCTCCAACACACATTACTGCAAAGAAGATTGCCAAGACCTTACCGAACCCTCCCATTCCTTTTTCTTTTAGTCCCTTGGACAAGTAATACATTGGGCCACCATGAACAACCCCATCTTCTGTTACTTCTCTATATTTTACCCCTAAAGTACATTCTACAAATTTGGTAGCCATACCAAAAAACCCTGCTAGTATCATCCAAAAAGTAGCACTAGGTCCACCGATTGATATTGCAACAGCAACTCCTGCAATATTTCCTAAACCAACCGTAGCAGAAAGAGCTGCAGTCAAGGCTTGGAAATGGGTAACTTCTCCCTCGGCATCTTCTACTCCAATGGTTTCAAAAATATCTCCTCCAGGTGTTGGATCTCCTTCAGCAACATCAGCTCCATGATGATCAATTTCGTCATATTTTCCTCTTACAACACCAATTGCAGTACCTATTAATCTAAAGTTGACAAACTTAAAATAGAAGGTAAAGAAAATAGCTCCACTAATAAGGATAATTATTACAATTGGGACGCCATTTCCAGCAATATTAACAGTATAAAATATTATTCCACTAACCCAATCAGCAAAAGGTTTAAATGCTGCATCAATTTTTTGGTCAAATGTTAATTCGACAGCTTCTACAACTTCTTGGGCAAAAGTTATAAATGGAATAAAAAAAGAAAATAATGTAAGTAGAATGAATTTTATTTTGAACATAGTGTTGGATTATTATTTCGATGATTAAGTTCCAAATATAGCTAAACTTTTTAAAATGCTTGATAGAT
>JBFIEB010000392.1:0-2353 GCA_041603555.1 Vicingaceae bacterium | reverse complement strand
GTATTTTGAAAGTAGCTTTTTGTCTATATCGTTTGTTTGAGCTATTGTAGAAAGAGAAAAAGCGCTAAAAGCAATAATTAGTAAAGTGTTTTTCATAAGGGTCTTTTTATATTATAGTGGACGTCACTAATTTTATATATGTTGCACGAATATACGAAAATTGCAATAATTTAACAAAGGGTTTTGTAATTGTTAATTTTGCTAGCACTAGTTTTCATTTTTTCAAAGAGGGAGTTTCATATCTATATTTGTGAAAACAAATAGTAAATTTGTATTCAAATTTTTATTTGGCAGCAAAATTGTTTCATAACACAAAGTGAAAAAAGTATTTACCATATTATTCAGCTTTTTATTATTAAATAACCTTATTGGACAAGTTATTTTTAATACATCTTATCATAATCTTGGTGAAATAAACAAAGAAGACAAAAAGTATTTTGACTTTACCCTAACCAATGTAGGTAAAGAAAAAGCATTGGTATTAAGAGTAGAAGAACCTTATGGAATAGATGTGAAATTTTCAAAAAAAGAAATTTTACCAGATAGCACAATCATTGTTAGAATAAAATATACTCCAAAAAAGAAAGGCAAGTTTAAACAAGATGTTCCTGTATGGGTAAGCGTAAACAATGAACCAATTACTTTAACCATCGAGGGAGATGCCATAACTTTTGACATAGATGAGTCTTTACAATGCCCTGATTTTAAAATTAAGAAACAACCAAAAGATTTGAAATCAGACTTACAGCTAAGGGTGATAGACGTGAATTCAAAAGAGCCAATAAAAGATGCGACAATAGAAATTATTTGGGACGGATTAAACTATAAGCAACTATCCACTAATAAAAGCGGGGAGGTTACACAAAATTTAAAATGGGATAATTATTATTTTGTTGTTAATGCGGAAGGTTATGGAACAAAAGAACAAGATTTTTATGTGAATGAAAAAAACAATTATTTAGAGTTTCAGTTGGGAGAACCGACAGAACAGGAGATTATTGCAATAAAGGAAGACACAGTTATTGATCCAGTTGTTGAAATAAAACCAGAAGATACCATTTCGACTAAAGAATTACCAATTGATTTATTTGCTCCCAACAATGTTGTTTTTTTAATAGATGTTTCTATTTCCATGAAACAAGAAGGAAGGCTAGATCTGTTAAAGGCATCAATGATTGAATTGTTAAATGGATTGCGACCAATTGATAAATTAGCGATTGTCACTTACTCAACATCAACAGATGTAGTATTAAAATCAGACTATGTTACTGATAAAGCAAGTATTAGTCAATTGATACAAGACCTAACTGCGGGGGGATATACTGCGGGAGGAAAAGGAATAAAAAAGGCGTATCAAGTTGCCAGAAGTAGTTTTATTGAAAAGGGGAACAATCAAGTAATTATTGCTACTGATGGAGGATTTATCTTAAAAGGGAATGATATTTTGGAAGACATTTCTTTAAATCTTGAAAAAGGAGTCACCATTTCTGTGTTAGGAGTAAAAAACAAGAAAACAACAGTAAAATCAATGTCGTTAATTGCAAAAACTGGAAAAGGGAATTACATTCACATTGAAACTTATGCTCAGGCTAAAAAGGTGCTGATGAATGAAATTAAATCCAACTCCAGAAAAAAATAAGAATTGGAAAAGAAAAACATTGCAATACTTGGTTCTACAGGTTCAATTGGCACCCAAGCCTTAGAAGTAATAGAAGAGCATTCAGATAAATTTCGGGTTGAAGTTTTAACTGCAAATACTAATGCTAAACTATTGATGGAGCAAGCTATTAAATTTAGGCCCAACACCGTTGTCATAGTTGATGAATCGAAATTTGAAGAAGTTTCAGCAACCCTTTGGGAACATGATATTAAAACTTTTACTGGGGAAGAAGCACTTACTCAGGTTGTTGAAATGGAAGAAGTAAATATTGTTTTAACAGCTTTAGTAGGTTATGCAGGGCTACTTCCAACTATTCATGCGATAAAAGCAAAAAAAAATATTGCTTTAGCCAATAAAGAAACCCTTGTTGTTGCAGGAGAATTAATTACCAAATTGGCTACCGAGAACGGAGTTGCCATTTTGCCGGTCGACTCTGAGCATGGTGCTATTTTTCAATGTTTAATAGGAGAATTTCAAAATAAGATTGAAAAAATATATTTGACTGCATCCGGAGGTCCTTTTAGGGGGAAGAAAAAAGAAGAACTTCAAAATATCACCAAAGAACAAGCGTTAAAACATCCTAATTGGGATATGGGACCAAAAATTACCATTGATTCAGCCACCTTAATGAATAAAGGATTAGAGGTAATAGAGGCTAAATGGTTATTCAATTTAAAGCCAAATCAAATTGAG
>JBFIEB010000391.1:0-2356 GCA_041603555.1 Vicingaceae bacterium | reverse complement strand
GATACATACCATGTAAATATTATTGATACTCCAGGCCACGTTGATTTTACTGTTGAAGTAAATAGGTCATTAAGGGTGCTAGATGGTTTAGTGTTTTTATTCAGTGCTGTTGATGGTGTTGAACCACAATCAGAAACTAATTGGAGACTTGCTAATAACTATAATGTTCCAAGAATTGGTTTTGTTAATAAAATGGATAGGCAAGGTGCTGATTTCTTAAATGTTAGCCGCCAAGTTAAAGATATGTTAGGAAGTCACGCATTGCCGTTACAAATTCCAATTGGAAATGAAGATAATTTTAGAGGGGTTGTTGATTTAATTAATTTTAAAGGAATTGTATGGAATGAGGAGGATCAAGGAATGACTTTTGAAGAAATTGAAATTCCTGCTGATGTTTTAGATGAAGCTAAAGAATATAGAGAAAAATTATTAGAAGCAGTAGCTGAGTTTGATGACACTTTGATGGAGAAGTATTTTGAAGATTCGGAATCCCTTACCGAAAGAGAAATATTAGACGCATTAAGAGAAGCTACAATCTCAGGAAAAGTTGTTCCAATGATGTGTGGAACTGCTTTTAAAAATAAAGGGGTACAAACCATGTTGGATATGGTAATGGAAATTTTACCATCTCCATTAGATACAGAAGCTATTGAAGGAATTAACCCTAAAACTGATGAGCCTGAAAGTAGAAAACCTTCTTTTGATGAGCCATTTGCAGCATTAGCTTTTAAAATTGCGACCGATCCCTTTGTTGGTAGATTATGTTTTACCAGAGCATATTCAGGTAGCTTAGCAGCAGGTTCTTATGTTCATAATTCAAGAACAGGAAATAAAGAACGTATTTCAAGAATCTTTCAGATGCATGCAGATAAACAAAATCAAGTTCCAGAATTAGGATGTGGAGATATTGCTGCATTAGTTGGGTTTAAGGATATTAAAACAGGTGACACTTTGTGCGATGAAAAGCATCCAATAGTATTGGAATCTATGGATTTTCCAGAACCAGTTATTGGAATTGCAATTGAGCCTAAAACTCAAGCTGACGTTGATAAATTAGGGATGGCTTTAGGTAAATTGGCTGAAGAAGATCCTACTTTTCAAGTCAAAACTGATGAAGATTCAGGACAGACTATCGTTAGTGGAATGGGAGAGTTACATTTAGATATTATCCTTGACCGTTTAAAAAGAGAATTTAAAGTAGAATGTAATCAAGGAGCTCCTCAAGTGGCTTATAAAGAAGCAATTACTGGAAGTGTTGATCACAGAGAAGTTTACAAGAAACAGTCTGGTGGGCGTGGTAAATTTGCTGACATCGTTTGCGTTATTGAAGCAGTAGAAGATAAAGAAAAAGAAGGATTAGAATTTATTGATAAAGTGAAAGGTGGTAATATTCCTAAAGAATTTATTCCATCTGTAGAGAAAGGATTCAAAGAAGCAATGAAAGCTGGTGTATTAGCCGGTTATCCCATGGATAGTTTAAAAGTAACTTTGTTAGACGGATCATTCCACGCTGTGGATTCTGATCAGTTATCATTTGAGATTGCTGGTAAAATGGCGTACAGAAATGCAATACCTCAAGCAAACCCAGTTCTTTTAGAGCCTATTATGAAATTGGAGGTATTAACTCCAGAAGAAAGTATGGGCGATATCGTTGGAGATTTAAATAGAAGAAGGGGTCAAGTGGAAGGAATGGATGATAGAGCAGGTGCTAAAGTTGTAAAAGCAAAAGTGCCCTTGTCAGAAATGTTCGGATATGTAACTGACTTAAGAACAATGTCGTCAGGTAGAGCTACATCCACAATGGAATTTTCACATTTTGATGCTTGTCCTAGAAATATTGCTGACGAAGTAATTGCAAAAGCAAAAGGAAAAGTAGAAGCTTAATATATAGATAGAATGAGCCAAAAAATTAGAATAAAACTTAAATCTTATGATTTTAATTTAGTTGACAGATCAGCTGAAAAAATTGTAAAAACTGTAAAAAGTACAGGAGCAGTAGTTAGTGGTCCAATTCCATTGCCTACTCATAAAAAAATCTTTACAGTATTGAGATCGCCACATGTAAACAAAAAAGCAAGAGAGCAATTTCAGTTATGCGCTTATAAAAGGTTAATCGATATTTACGGTTCTTCATCGAAGACCGTAGATGCTTTGATGAAGTTAGAATTACCAAGCGGTGTAGACGTACAAATTAAAGTTTAATAATTAAATAAGTAACAGGATGCCAGGATTGATAGGTAAAAAAATAGGTATGACTAGTGTCTACAGTGCCGAGGGCAAGAATTTGCCATGCACAGTGATAGAGGCTGGTCCTTGTGTTGTTACACAAGTAAAAAAGGTAGATACCGATGGCTAT
>JBFIEB010000390.1:0-2356 GCA_041603555.1 Vicingaceae bacterium | reverse complement strand
TGTAGGTTATTATTTAGGGAAGGCTTATGCACTAAATTATAAGTTTGACTTAGCCATTGAAACTTTTGAAAAAGCGCTAACTAATAGTAAAACATCTGTTAAATTAAAAAAAGAAATTCCACATTTAATTGAACAGTGTAAGAATGCTAAGGAATTAATTAAAGATTCTCTAGCTGTGGAAATCGTTAATATGGGGGAGCCTATCAATTCTGTTGATAATGAGTACAGTCCTACAATTAGCGCAGATGAGTCGACAATAATATTTACGTATAAGGGACCAAAAAGTACTGGTGAGCGACAAGATGTTTTTAATAGGCCAGAAATCAATGGTAATTTTTATGAAGATATTTATATTTCTAAGCGTCTATCAAATACTTGGACCGAGCCTAAATCAATAAGCGATAGTATTAATTCTTATTTACATGAAGCCAGTATATCCTTATCTCCTGATGGACAAAAACTCTTTGTTTATAAGGATACTCCAAAATTCTCAGGAGATATATTTGAGACAAAAAAAGAAAATGGGATTTGGGGGATACCTAAATGGCTGGAAATAAACTCTGAATTTTGGGAAGGTCATGCCGCCATATCACCTAGTGGAAAATTTATGATTTTTTCAAGTGAAAGGCCTGGTGGTATTGGATTTAGAGATCTTTATAGTGCTGTTTTGCAAGAAGATGGTAGTTGGGGGAATGTTAAAAATTTAGGACCAACTGTTAATACCAAATATAATGATGATGCCCCTTTTATTCATTCTGACGGTGTCACCTTTAATTTTAGTTCAGAAGGACATACTTCAATGGGAGGCTATGATATTTTTGAATCTAAAATAATTACTGATTCAACTTATTTAGTACCTAGAAATATTGGTTATCCTATTAATACAACCTCTAATGATATTTTCTTTTATGTGTCAGGTAGAGGTAATGCGTATTATTCTTCTGCGAGAAAAGGTGGTTTTGGGCAGCAAGACATTTATGTAATAAATGTGAAGGATATTATTTCTAGCAAACCAGTTATGCTTGTTAAAGGTGTTATTAAAACTAACGGAGATTTTGACGTTGCTAAAATTACAGTAAGAACAGAATCGGGCAAAGATTTAGGAACCTACCATTCAGATTTATCTGATGGGAAATACCAGTTTTATGTTGATCTTAATGATTATTATGTCATTACCTATGAAGTTGAGGGGTTTCCAGCGCAAATTGTTTCTATAGATGCAACAAAGTACACCGAGTATACGGAAATAGTAAAGGATATTAATTTCTTATCTAGAGATATAAACATTAATGGTGTTGCTCTGATTAAAGAAAATCCATTATCACCAATAATGAATTTAAAAGTAAATATATCGAATAAAGATAAATCTTTTAGCCTTACCGATACTACTGATGCTGCAGGGAGGTACGAATTTTCTAATTTGCCTAATGATGACTATTACTTATTATTTTTAAATGAAGATGACGAAAAAAATATTAAGGACTCTACCTATTTATTTAAAGGGAAGGTTACTATGAAAGGTTTGCCTTACACTAAAGCTTTAATTAATGAAATGCCAACAGATGATGATGGTAATTATCGTATAGAAATGAAAAAACGTTACTATGGCTTGTTGAGTGGAGCCCCATCTAAATTAGATGAAATGACTTCAGATGATGTTATGGCAAAATATGGAGATTTAACGGCTCCAGGGCTTGAGTTTAAAGTACAAGTAGCTGCTTATGTGCATGCGGGGAATTATGATGGAAAACACCTTAATTCTTTAGGTAAAATTGATAAGGTAACGCTGGATGATGGTGTAACAAGATTTACAATGGGTAAATTCACTACACTTAGATCAGCAAAAGAATTTCAGAAAAAAACGATAGACAAAGGTCAAACAGATGCTTTTGTTATTATGTTTCTTAATGGTAAAAGAACTTACCTTGAAGAGTTAGTTAATACCGGTATTTTTAAATAAACGACCGTTTATTAAATCACATTTTAGAATCCAATTCTAAGAGAGATTTAAGTTTGTAAATTAAAGTTAAAATGTTAAATTTATAGGCTTAACTAACTAAACACTTTTCTTGAGATGAAAAAAATTCTACTTATAGCAGCCATATTTTTTATTTTTTCAGCTAATGCGGAAGTTAATTCTACCATATTAAAAGGCAAAGAAGCATCAGCTAAAGTTCCCAATAGTGAAATAGTAAGATTAAAAGATTTTACTGATGTTCCGAACTATGTAAGATTTAGAAAAGGAAAGGAGCTTCCATTTAGTCAATTTGAAAATTGGTTAAAACAATTTAATAATTCAAATGCTGAAATCGGCATCCAATTAATTAATAGTCAAAAAGGAAAGTTGGGTCTCACT
>JBFIEB010000389.1:0-2381 GCA_041603555.1 Vicingaceae bacterium | reverse complement strand
AAATGCAGGAACATCAAACACTATAACCTTATGTGATACAGATCCTGTTGTCGACTTGTTTAGTTTAATTGGCGGAGCAGATTTAGGAGGGGTATGGTCACCAGCAATGGCATCTGGAACAGGTGTGTATAATCCAGCTGTAGATCCAGCTGTAATTTATACTTATACAGTTGCTGGACTTCCACCTTGCGGAAATGCAACTTCAACTGTTGATGTAATTATTGACAATACACCATGTGCTACACCAACGCCAATTGAGCCATTCTACATAAGTAATATGTTAACTCCTAACGGAGATGGTGATAATGATACATGGTACATTGGAAATGTGTCAGAGTTACAAGGTGCACCTGTTATGATATTTAACAGATGGGGTACTAAATTGTTTGAAATGGGCAATTATGACAATTCTTGGGATGGGAAATATAAAGGAAGTGATTTACCAGATGGATCTTATTATTATGTTGTAGAGCACCCTGTTTTAGGTACTTTGCAAGGACCGATAACATTATTAAGAACTAAATAATTTCAATTAAGCTAAAAGATGAAAAAGATGAAAAGAAATATATACATAGCGACTTTAACAATTGGAATTTTAGGTTTATTTTCAAATGTGAAAGCTCAGCAAATGCCACAAACTAATTTATATACGGATAATGTGTTCAATATTAATCCTGCTTACGCAGGATATAATCCAACGTGTTTAGAAGCATATGCAGGACATATTACCCAATGGATTGGGGTTGACGGAGCCCCATCAACTAATTACTTAGATATCCACAAGGGATTTGGTAAGAATTTAGGACTTGGAGGTGGTTTTATTTTGGATAAAACAAGTATGATTAGTAGGTTTTCTGGAAATGCTAGCGGTTCTTATCGTATAGGTTTAGGGGAAAATCAAAACTTAAGAGTAGGTATATCTTTGGGTGTTTATCAAGTAGCCGTTAATACAGATGATGCTATTGTTCAAAACCCGAATGATGCGGTAATTGCGGGCTCTCGTAGTGGGATGGCTTTTAATAATGAACTAGGTGTTATTTATAACTATAAAAAATTTATAGTTGGAATTGCTGTGCCTCAAGCATTTGAAACGAGTGCTAAGTACGAGGCTGGTTCAGAAAAAGCTGAATTTGGAATTGATAGACATTTTACTGCTTTTGCCAAATATGGTTGGGATGTTTCAGAAAAATGGGAAATAGAACCATCTACCATGATGAAAAAAGTGAACAATGTTAATCAATTTGATGTGAACTTAATGGGAACATTTAAAGGATTGATTTCTATTGGTGCTGGTTATAGAACAGATGTAGGAATGTTAGCCAGATTAAGATTGAAATTGAGAGAAATGTTTGTTCTTGGGTATGCTTATGAATTTGCTGGGGCTAATATTTCATCTTATTCATCAGGTTCTCATGAAATAATGTTAGGGTTAACATTTTGCAAAGAAAAGCCGCCTAAGCAACCTAAAGTGGAATCAGCACCTCCTCCTCCTGAACCAGAACCAGTTGTGGAGCCTGAACCAATACCCGAACCCGAACCTGAACCAGAACCAACACCTGAACCAGAACCAACACCTGAACCTGTTCCAGAAC
The DNA here is from genome assembly GCA_041603555.1 of Vicingaceae bacterium. GTDB lineage: Bacteria > Bacteroidota > Bacteroidia > Flavobacteriales_E > Vicingaceae. The sequence continues at coordinate 789 of JBFIEB010000389.1, read as the reverse complement.
CTACTATTTCTCAAGCAGAAAGAGATGTATTTAAAAATTATATTAGATATGGGTTAGGTGATGTTAGTATGAGCCCATCTTCAGTTGCAAAATTGGATGAAATGGTTGTTATTATGAATAAATATCCTAATCTTAAATTAGAAATTGTCGGACATTCTTGTGATAAGGGAACAGATTTAAGAAAGGAAATTATATCCACTACAAGAGCCGAAAATGTTAGGCGCTATATGACTGAAAATGGAATTGATGGGGGTAGAATAACAAGTACAGGAGCATCTGATAAAGTTCCTCTGGTGCCAAACACTACTGAACAAAATAAATCTAAGAATAGAAGAGTCCAGTTTATTTTGAAAGAATAATAATAGTTAAATTTTTTAAAAGCCTCAAGATTATCTTGGGGCTTTTTTATTTCTTAATATGCTTCATAATTTTATCAGCAGCACCTCTTTCCTCTCTTACATAATTATGGTTTTTCTCTTGGGCTAATTCTAGATTGCTATCAATTAGTAAATGATTTGTGATACCAATTAAATCATCAACATCGTCAATTTCAAAGGCACCACCTATACTCATTAATTCCTCCGCTTCATGAAATTTTTCATGCTTAGGGCCAAAAAGAATAACATTGCCAAAACTGGCCGGTTCCAATATATTGTGTAATGCCCCTGTAAATCCACCACCAATAAATGCGATATCAGAAAACTGGTAGGTATTTGCCAGTATTCCAACATTATCAATTATTAATATATTATGGTTATTGATGTTTTCATAAGTCGCTTCTGAATATTT
>JBFIEB010000388.1:0-2384 GCA_041603555.1 Vicingaceae bacterium | reverse complement strand
GCTCCATCTGATGAGATTGCAGCTAAAACCATTAATAAAAATGCATCAGTTTTACTTGATTATTTTAATGATAAAGAAATAGAAAGATTACAAGCAAAATATAGAATTAACAAAAACAGTAAAAATGCTCAATATTTAAATGAAAATTTTAACTTAAAACTAAATATTGATGAATTATATATTGTTGCAAATAAAGACGAAGACTTTGTGTGGTTAAGAAAAGAAAAAAACATTGGAGGACATCCGGTTAGTCAAGGCATACTTATATATACTTATCCTTATGTGAGTGATAGCACCTTTGAGGTGTCTAATCTCGTTGCAAAAAGAAATTATTATACTCAAAAACATGTAAATGGAGGGCTTGAAAATTCATATATGGAATCTTATGAAGAATATGTCCCAAATCAAAAAGAAATTAGCTTAAATGGAGTTTATGTAAATGAATTGCGGGGATTATGGCACATGCGAGGGGGTTTTATGGGAGGAGCATTTATAAATTATTCTATGGTTGATGAACAAAGAAATAGGGTTATTTGTGTTGACGGCTATGTATATGCACCAAAATTTGATAAAAGAGAATTTTTAAGAGAGCAGGAAGCACTAATTAAGACGATTAATTTTTAACTTTTTCAGACAATAGCTTTTTTACAAAGCCGTCAATTCCCTCGGTGTATTTTGCATAATACGAGCCAGTACCAGGACCATAAAATCCAGTTCTAATTTTTCTTATGGTACCATTTCTATCAATAAAAATTGAGGTAGGATAAGACATTATGTGATTTAGCATAGGCAATGATTTTGCAGCAGAAATTTTATTAGCTTTTCCTGCTATTAAGAAATCATATTTAGCATCAAAAAAGGTTCTAATTTTTACTAAGTTTTCTTTGGCAATTTCAAATTCATCAGACTTATCGAAAGATAAAGCTATAATTTCAAGACCATCCTCATTGTAATTATCATATAGTTTAGTCAAGTATGCAGTTTCATCTTTACAATTTGGACACCAGGGCCCCATAATATTTACTATGACAACTTTACCGTTATATTTTTCATCACTCAACGAGACATCTTCACCTTCGATGTTTGGAAAAGTGAAAGCTAAATTAGAGTAATCTTCTTTTAAATAGGTTAAAGAATCGGGGTGAGTTAGCTCAAAATCTTCATTTCTTTTAGCAACCCAAGGTTCTTCCCAATGTGTTCCAGACCGAAAAACACCATTTAATTGATTGTTCACTAAAGTAGCTTTAAATAAGAATAAATGTGACCCATCAAAACAAGATAAATATAAATTATTATTGTACATGTTTCCTTCAAGAAAACGGTAATCGCCTGTTTCTGTAATAAAAGTTCCAGTTACATAATCATCAACTTGTTGAAATTGACCAATTGCTTTATAATGGTCCTCAAGAGTATTTTTACTAAAGTCTACTTCCCATTTCCCACTAATATTTAAATCAGAATTTTTTAAATTATCAGGTTTTTTAAACCTACTTAATTCCCCATGTTTTGCTGTAAATGGAATTTTATAATCTTTTCCATCTTTAAACCACTTCCCTTCAATCGTGCTTGAATTTATAATCTTTCCTTCAAACCAAGTATTGAAAACCGGGTCAGAGATTACGATTTCCTCACCTTTTATAATAATATTTTTTGCTACTATTTTTTCTTCTGCATTAGAAAATTCAACTTGATAGGTAGTATCGTTTTTTGACAGATTAAAATTGACTGGAGCTATATTGTTCTCAGATAGCTGAAACTCCAATAACCAATTGCCTTCTACCAAAACGGATTGAATATCAATTTTTTCCTCATCTATAGAAGAATCGTTAGAACATGAAACAATGACAAGAAATAATAAGGGATAGAAGAATTTTTTCATCTGAACGAAAGTAATTAAAAAACTGAAGTCTTCAAAAGGAGTTATTAACTTTTTAACATACTAATGATATTGGATTAATACTTAACCTTATACTCATTTTGCTGTTTATCCTGTTCCTTAAAATAATGGGATTCTGCATATTTATTTTAAAAATGGGGTTAATGTGAAGTCTTTAATTTTATATTCTATTGACGGTAGAATTGTACAAGAAATTCAATACCCTACTATAGAAAATAATCTTTTCACCTTCGAAAATTTATCTAAAGGAATTTTTATTCTTAAAGCAACGGTAGGAAATAATATAATAACCAGAAGAGTTATTGCTAATTAATTTTATCGAATAAGCGTTATATTACCAGTTTGGTCAATGACTCCACCGTCAAACATAGTGATGTATACTTTATATACGAAGACACCTTGATTAAGAGGGGTACCCCCTTTAGTACCGTCCCAACCATATTCGATATCAGTTGATTCAAAAACAAGTTGCCCCCATCTGTTGTAG
>JBFIEB010000387.1:0-2396 GCA_041603555.1 Vicingaceae bacterium | reverse complement strand
AATGAAAGTAATATTTCTAATAATATTATCAAATCTAATTATACGCTCACTTTTCAACAGCCAAAATTAGCTATGCTTTTTCCTGAAAATTTTAATTATGTAGGTGAGTTCGAAATATTAGATATTGGATTACATACCGATTTTTTGAATGAAATTAGTACAAACTATAATTATGTGACTGTCGATGATATAAAATCACTCTTACATCATCGGAATAAGTTTTCACATAAAGGAACTTTTGGGCATGCATTGCTAATTGCTGGTAGTAAGGGAAAAATGGGTGCCGAGGTATTATCTGCTAGGGCTTGTTTAAGAACAGGGGTTGGTTTGTTAACGGTTCAACTTCCTAAAAAGGGATTGGAAATTATGCAGTCGACCGTTCCGGAAGCAATGTGTATTACAGACGATTCAGATGATTGTATTTCGGTAGTGATAGATATTTCTCCATACACAAGTATTGGAATTGGACCGGGACTAGGCCAATTAACTCAAACACAGAATGTTTTAAAATTGCTTATTCAAAACTCTAATAGTCCACTGGTAATAGATGCTGATGCACTAAATATTCTTTCAGAAAATCCAACCTGGTTACCTTTTTTGCCTTCAGAGAGTATTCTGACTCCTCATCCAAAAGAGTTTGAACGTTTATTTGGTAGCTGGAAAAGTGATGAAGAACGATTAGAAAAGCAGAAGAATGAATCAATAAAAAATAAGATTATTATTGTTTTAAAAGGAGCTAATACTTCAATTACTTTACCTGATGGGACGGTTTATTTTAATTCTACAGGTAATCCAGGAATGGCAACGGCAGGTAGTGGAGATGTGCTTACAGGAATTATATCAAGTTTGTTGGCGCAAAGTTATTCTCCAAAAGAAGCTGCTATTTTTGGTGTTTATTTGCATGGACTTTCTGGAGACTTAGCAAAAGAGAATGTTGGCATTAATTCTTTAATAGCAAGTGATATTATAGACTTTATTCCTGTGGCATTTAGGTATTTGGAAATGTAAAAATTTACTCAAGTAAATTGCTATTGATTCACTATGTTTTTTGGTACATTTGTTTTTTCATTAAATTAGCGTATGAATTTAGAGTCAATTATTTCAATTACCGGAAAACCAGGGTTATTTAAGGTTCTTTCCCAAATCAAAAATGGTTTGATTGTGGAATCAATCATTGATGGTAAAAGAATGCCTGTTTATGCATCAGACAAAGTGAGTGCGCTAACTGATATTAGCATTTATACGATAGATGATGATATTCCTTTGTCAGAGGTTTATAAAAAAATTCATAAAAAAACAGAGGGAGCACCCGCAATAGACCATAAAGCTGATCCTGCTGAGCTTAGAAAATACTTACTAGAAGTAGTGAAAGATTTTGATCAAGAAAGAGTTTACAATTCAGATTTAAAAAAACTATTTCAATGGTTTAATTTATTAGCAGAAAATGATTTATTAAAACCAAAAGAAAAAGAGAAGGATAAAAAAACTGAAAAAGCTGAAAAGGCAACTAAAGATTTCACATCCAAGGATTCACCTAAAAAGCATTCAGCACAAGTTAAAAATGTTAAAACTTCTTCTGCAAAAGGTGGTTCTCAAACGTCCACACCATCAAAAAAAGGTTAAAAATTTTAAAGTAGAATACTATCCGAGACTTTTGTTTCGGATTTTTTATGCAAAAAAGAATGCAGACATCACAATTAGAAATACCAACTAAAAATCCTAGGGTTTTTTTACCAGATAATCTTAAAATTGATTCATGGGATAAGATATCTCCCTATTTTGAGGAATTGAAAAATAGAGAAATCAATTCGAAAGTAGAATTAGAAAAATGGTTAGAAGATAAAAGTGAGTTTGAAGCTGTTCTTGAAGAAGATATGGCTTGGCGTTATATTAAAATGAATATTGATACTACAAATGAACTATTAGAGAAAGATTTTCATTTTTTTATAAGCGAGATACAACCTAAGATTGCTCCATTTGTTAATGAGCTTAATAAGAAGTTATTAGCATCTCAGCATGTTAATGAATTAAAGAGTAGTGGATATCCTATTTTATTAAGGCGATTAAAAAAGGAAATAGAGATTTTTAGAGATGAGAATATTCCTTTATTTACTCAATTACAGGCAGATGCTCAAAAATATGGTGCAATTGCAGCTAAAATGACTATAGAAGTCAATGGTGAAGAATTAACCATGCAGCAAGCCGCAAAATTGTTAAAGGATACTGACAGAAGTTTTAGAGAAGAAGTTTATCATAAAATCTCTAAAAGAAGGGAGAAAGAAGTTGATGCTTTAAACGAATTGTATACTAATTTAATAGCACTTAGGCATCAGGTTGCTCAAAATGCTGGATTTACTAATTATAGAGATTATATGTTCGCAGCTATGGGTCGTTTT
>JBFIEB010000386.1:0-2402 GCA_041603555.1 Vicingaceae bacterium | reverse complement strand
AGATTATATTCCTACTAAAAACTTTAAAATAACGGTAGATAAAGAAAAAGTTTTAGCCAATGGAACAGTTCCAAAAGATAGAGCAGACCGAATAGTTGATAAGATTGAGTGGACGGTAAATAAAAAATACATTATGAAGAATGATCTGATTATTCTTGATATTTTGGCTGCAAACGATTGGGAAAGACCCATTTATTTTGCCATTACTACTGGGGCAGATAGTTACTTGAACTTAACCGGATATTTTCAGTTAGAAGGATTAGCTTATCGATTGGTACCATATCAGGCACAAAGTTTTGATGGTCAAACAGGTGAAGTTAATACTGATTTGATGTATGAAAACCTAATGAATAAATTCAGATGGGGAGGTATGGAAGAAGGTGAAATATACATGAACGAGAACAACCGAAGAATGTGTATGAATTTCAGAAATAATTTTTCTCGTTTGTCTGGTGAATTCATTAGAACTGGTCAAAAAGAAAAAGCTGTTGCTGTGTTAGATGAGTGTATGGAAGTTATCCCTGAAAAAAATGTTCCTTTCAATTATTTTGTACTTTCAATTGCCGAAAACTATTACAAGCTCGAAGAGTATGATAAAGGAAATAAAATTATTGGAAGCTTGGTGGATAGGTATGAAGATGACTTAAAATATTATTTATCCTTAAAAGGAGAAGATAAAAAAGCCGTACAGGAAGAATCTGAAAGAGCCAAATACATCCTTCAACAAATTGTTTTAATGACCAACGATAGGTACAAAGAGGCAGGGATGAAAGAAGGAATGCAAGATAGGTTTACAAGTATTAATGCTTTATTAATGAATCAATAATCAGCTAATTAATTGGAAAGCATAAAGTAGCATGAGAAAATTAATTAGAAGTGTCTTAAGAGGGCTAGGGTTATATTCTTTTACCTTGGACATGGAAAATAAACTGATTACTGTTTTTAAAAAATCCGAGCGTAAAGAATTCTACAGTCAGTTTATAAAATCAGGCGATATCGTTTTTGATGTTGGAGCTAACAAGGGTAACCGAACAGTTATCTTTTTAGAGCTAGGAGCTAAAGTGGTTGCTGTAGAACCACAAAAAGAATGTTACGAGCATTTAACCAAACGATTTGGTAATACTATTGATTTGGTTAAGCTAGGCTTAGGGGAAAAAGAAAGTAAAGCAACCATGTATGTTTCAGGTTCTACATTGATTTCATCTTTCTCTAAAGACCATGTTGACATGATGCAAGAAGACCGATTTAAAGGTGCTGATTGGGGAAAGACCATTGAGATTGAAATGACCACCATGGATGTTTTAATTGAAAAATATGGGCATCCGGCTTTTTGCAAAATAGATGTAGAAGGGTATGAATACGATGTTTTAAAGGGATTGTCTCAACCTTTAAAAGCACTTTCGTTAGAATACATTGTTCCGGAAAACACCCAAGTTTTGGTGGACTGCTTAACGCACTTAGCTAAATTAGGGGCAATAGAATGCAATTTCTCTTACGGAGAATCCATGAAGTTTAATTTGCCACAATGGAAGACAGGAGAAGAAATGATTACTTATATTCAAACTCCAGCGTTCACCAGGACTTCTTATGGTGATGTATATATCAGATTTGTTTAATTGACCTCAGCATAACATTACTGATCTGGCTCTGTGGTGAGGCACAAAAAAAACGGGAAGCCTTTCAACCTCCCGTAAATTTTACTAAACTATAATTAGTTAATGTATGATGACTTTTTCAACCACGGTTGCCTTGTTCTCATTCGTTACTTTAACAAAGTACATCCCCTTGTCAAAGTTACTCATGTTTACCATAAAATAACCGTTTTGTTTTACGGTAGAAAGGTCTACAAATTGCCCCATAGTGTTATATATTTCTATGGTCGAATTGTTAAATTCACTAATGTAAACCTTAAAACTTCCGTTGTTCGGATTAGGAACAATAGATACATTGTTATCTTCTTTTATAGCATTAATACCTGTAGTATTATCTTCAATAATAATAGAATCTGGTTGCTGGTTAAAAGCCCTTAACCCTTCTATATTGTTAATGATAACTACGTTATCAAAATCAAAAATTAAGGTGTCAAAAAAACTTGTTTTACCAGAAAGATTATCAATGGTAATAATGTTTAACGTTAAAATATCACCAAAACCACTCATCATTACACCATCATTTCTAACCAAACCAATGTCAATTCTTCCATTGTTATAGAAGTTAGTATCTAGTGTTAACAAATCTACTCCATTAGTTCCTAGCCAAGAGCCATTGTAATCAACAGTAATACCTGCAATGGAATCGATTAGGTTTTTATCATAAGTAATAGTCATAGCAATTCCGTAAACACTATCAGCTGGTAAAGCAGCAGTTCCAAACTTAACTGGTACGGCAAGAGGTGTTCCTGT
>JBFIEB010000385.1:0-2423 GCA_041603555.1 Vicingaceae bacterium | reverse complement strand
GTAAACCATTTTTCCAACATCCATAATTGCCATATTAGAGCATAGTTCGGTAACATCATCTACAATGTGTGTTGAAAGTATAATGATCACATCTTCAGATACATCAGCTAATAGATTATGAAATCTGTTTCGTTCTCCTGGATCAAGTCCCGCGGTGGGTTCATCTACAATAATCAATTTAGGGTTCCCAATTAATGCTTGTGCAATTCCAACTCTTTGTTTCATGCCTCCAGAAAACCCTTTTACATTCTTGTGTTTTTCACTATAAAGGTTCACTTTTTGTAGTAGGTAGTTCACCAATTCATTTCTTTCTTTATTAATTGTAATTCCCTTCAACACAGCAATATGATCAAGTAATTGGTAAGCAGAAATTTTGGGGTATACTCCAAATTCTTGGGGCAAATACCCCAGCAATTTTCTGAGTTCATCAGGTTGTTTAAAGATGTCAATTTCATCTAAAAATGCCGATCCAGAATCAGCTTCTTGTAGTGTAGCTAATGTTCTCATTAATGATGATTTTCCAGCACCATTGGGACCGAGTAATCCAAACATTCCATTTGAAATTTTAATATTAATATCATCCAGTGCTTTTACACCATTGGGGTATGTTTTGGATAAATTTTTAATTTTAAGAGTTGCCATACTTTTTTAAGTTATTTAATGCCAAATATACTTGTGTGACGACTATTAAAAATTAAAAGTTACACCAATGGTTAAATTGTCTAGATAAACGGTTTCTGTATTTTTGTTAGATGTCTTTAAATGATATTCATAAAGAAGTAAAATACCGAACTAGTAGGAGTGGTGGGGCTGGAGGTCAGCACGTGAATAAAGTTTCGACTAAAGTAGAGATTTTGTTTAACGTAAATCATTCAGTTGTTTTATCTCAGAGACAGAAAACCATTATTCTGTTTAAATTAAAAAATAGAATTACAAGTGATGGGGTTTTAGTATTAAAATGTGATAGAACAAGAAGTCAATTAAAGAATAAAGAAATAGCCTTAAATAAATTAATGGAATTGCTCAAAGTAGCTCTTACACCTTTTAAAAAAAGGAGGCCTACCAAACCTAGTAAATCCGGAATTAGAAAACGATTACAGGATAAAAAAATAAAATCAACCAAAAAAGATTCGAGGAGGTTTAAACCGGATAAAGAATAACTATTATTAATTTTACTGCATGCCAATAGAATTTTATAAATATCAAGGTACTGGCAATGATTTTATAATGATTGATAACCGTGATAATGTATTTGATAAAACAAATTTAGCTTTAGTAAAGCAGCTTTGTGATAGAAGATTTGGTATAGGAGCAGATGGCTTAATCTTAATCGAAAATATAGATGATTTCGATTTTAATATGATTTACTTTAATGCAGATGGTTCTCAAAGTTTTTGTGGAAACGGTAGTAGATGTGTTATGGCTTTTGCAAATTTTTTGGGGATTATAGAAAATAAGGCAAAATTTTTATCTACTGACGGAGAGCATGAAGCATTGATAGATGAAAATGGTACAGTTTCTTTAAAAATGCATGATGTTGAGAGTCTCGAAAAAGGGAATGACTATTATTATATTGATACTGGTTCGCCTCACTATATTGTAACTGATGATGATTTAAGCGGGATTGATGTAAAAACAGCAGGCGCTGCTATTCGCTACAATGATAGATTTAAGGCTGAGGGGACGAATGTGAATTTTGTAAAGTATGGGGATAACCAGTTGGCTATAAGAACTTATGAAAGAGGTGTGGAAGATGAAACACTTTCATGCGGAACCGGTGTAACAGCAGCTGTATTAAGTTTTGCTGATAATAGTAATCTTGAATCAGGGAATATACAGGTCAATACTGCTGGAGGAACATTACAAGTTGCTTTTAAAAGAGATGGAGCAGCTTTTAGAGATGTTTGGTTAATAGGGCCTTCAGAATTTGTGTATAAAGGAGAGATAGATTAGATGAATAAAGACCTCTCTATAGTTATTAATGAAGAATATGAAACTGGTTCGTTAGACGAAGGACTGTTTATATTTATAATTCATGCAACAAGAATACCTCCACATTTAGGTTTAATTTATCAAGGAAAAGTTTACGACATCAATGTAAAAGGAAAGAAAATAGGAATTCCTGTAAGAGGTTTTATTGATGTTATTTGTTCTAAAAAAATACCAAGTTTATTTTTTAGGATTGATACAACTAGCAAAAAAAATATTGAAAAAATTATAAACCACCAAATAGCAATATTCGATCAAGTTACCATGAATGTAACCTGTTTGGCGCCAGTTAAAGGAGTAATAAGTGAATTATTTGTTCAAAAGGCCGTTAACTGTGGTTTTGTTTTCGAATTAATCCCACTTCTATTCGAATATAAATTGGTTACCAAAACTTTACATTTTGGACTTGAAAAAGATATTGTTGATAGTAATTT
>JBFIEB010000384.1:0-2449 GCA_041603555.1 Vicingaceae bacterium | reverse complement strand
CAAAGAAGCTTTGAGATTTCCAATGAAATAGGTTCTCCATGGAACATTAAAAATGCTTCAAGTTTATTAAGTCAAATTTATGAGCAAAAAGGTCAAGGTGTTAAAGCTCTTGAAATGTATAAGCTTCACATTAAGATGAAGGATAGCATCAACAACGAAGCCACACAAAAAGCTTCCATCAGACAACAAACTAAGTATGAATTTGAGAAAGCACAAATAGTTAAGGAAAATGAAACTAAAGAACTAGCAAGGTTAGAAGCTGAAGCCACTGGTCGTAGAAACAACCTCCAGTATAGTTTAATCTTCTTGGGGATATTAGTACTATTTGGAATAGTCTTAAGCTTAGGGTTCATCAAAGTATCACCAACAATAGCTGAAGGTATCATCTTTTTTGCATTCTTAATTCTGTTTGAGTTTGTACTGGTATTTAGTGAGCCATATTTAGAGCAATATACCAATGGAGAACCCATGTACAATTTGTTAGCTAATTCTGTGTTGGCTATTATAATATTTCCATTGCATGCAATTCTGGAAAAGCTCCTTAAGAAGAGGATAGTTAAATAATTCTAGTAACAAGATTTGGGTTATTTATTCACACTTCTTTCTTGGAATGGTCACTTTAAGTGATTCTAATACTAATCCAACATTGTTTAATATCCACTTTTCTGAATATGGATCACCGATATCGTTACTGTAGGCAACCTCTACGGATAATCTACCACCTATACTACTGCTTCCAGCAAAGGTCACTGTATAAATTTCACCTGCATTATTCTTTACCATAATTTCGCCTGTAACATTTTCACCCTCAACTGTTATTTCTCCAGAATAAAAGAAGCCTGTTTTTGTTAAATCATTCAATTCTAAACAAGTTTTTTGAGAAAACCCATTAATGGATAGGAGGAGTGAAAATAAAAGGAATAGTACTGTTCTCATAATTATATTAACATATAAGTAGATACTAAAATACAACTTATAACTGTAGTCGCAAAATTTGATGTAGGATGGGAGCACTATGATATTTTCCAGTGTATGCAATTCTGGAAAAGCTCCTTAAGAAGAGAATAGTTAAAAGTTAGCTCAGCGGGTTATTTCACATAATGTTTGGTTTTGTATCTTTATGATATGAAAATCTGGGATAAAGAAATATTTGATTTAAAACGCAGAAAGTATGCCAACGGTTTTTGGGGTAAATTTGATAAGAATTATGGTTGTCTTGCTTATTTTATTGTTGCAGGTATAATCTTAGTAGCGTTCATATTTCTTCTTATATTCAGAAAATAGGTAGGGAACTATTAATCTGAATTCTAATTATTAAATTAGCTCAATCAAACACATTTTCTACATATTACTAATCCTAAACTCCTTTAATGCAGTAGCTCAAGAGTTTGCTGATAAGGAGTATTATTTGGTAGATAGCTTGGTTTTAAAGGAGCTATCAGAAGGAGATAAGGAACTACTAAATGCTTCATTAATAAAATTTCATAGGGCTAAAGATGATACAACTAAGATTAATGCTTTGAATAACATTTGTGAAAACATGATGCATGATGATTGGTCTAAGTATCAATTTTTTCAGTTAGATCTTGTTATAAAAATGCTAAAAAAAGAGTTGGATTCAAAAAGCAAATGGAGTTTGATGAATTCATACTCTAGTGGATTGGTAAACACTGGAATAATTTATGAGAACAAAGGCAACATAGCATTGGCGGTGGAATTTTTTCATAAAGGACTTAAAATACAGGAGTTTAATAAAGACTCTATTGGAATTGCCACAACATTAAATAACCTAGGGAGTATTTATTATAACCAGGGGGATATTTCACTCTCACTAAAATTCTATCACCAGAGTTTAAAAATTAAGGAATCTATTGGAGATATCAAGGGATCTGCTTTCACACTTAACAACCTTGGGAATATCTACTATAAACAGGGTGATTTAGAAAAGGCTCTATTTTACATGCATAAATGTTTAGCCATTGATGAGAAATTTGGTGACCAACAAGGACTTGCACAATCCTATAATAATATTGGTGGGGTATATTCCAATAAAGGGGATCTAAAAATGGCCATTCAATATTATGAGAAAAGTTTGAAAATGAGAGAGACCATAGATGATCAACCGGGAATAGCTCAATCATTATATAATTTAGGAAGTATTCAATTAAAAAATAATGAACTCCGTAAGGCTTTATCCAATGGAATAAGATCACTTGATATTGCTAGAGAAATAGGATTTCCTTACGATATTAAAAATGGAGCTGCATTATTAACTAGAGTTTATGAACAACAAGGCAAGGGAATGAAAGCCCTTGAAATGTACAAACTACACATAAAGATGAAAGACTCCATTAATAATGAAACAACTCAAAAGGCAACCATCAGACAACAAACCCAATATGAGTTTGAGAAAGCTCAGATAGTCAAAGAAAATGAAGCTAAAGAGCAT
>JBFIEB010000383.1:0-2451 GCA_041603555.1 Vicingaceae bacterium | reverse complement strand
ATTCGGAAGTTACGGTAATTGATGAAAACTTAGGGTTAGTAAGCATATATGTTCCATTGGGTATCTCAATGACTGAGGTTTTATTTAAGATGTAGAGATATCCGACACTATAAAGTAACGACAACACCAAAAGCGCTAATATAGCGCCAGATAGTTTTTTAAGCTTTGTCCAAATAGTTCTTTCAGTCATAATTTCAACTTAAAAACCAAAATTCAACTTTCTGTGTCTATATTACAAGACACAAAAAGCTCAATCATTTCACTGAAACGGGAAGATTTCCTATCCCAAAAACTACTAATCAATAAAAAAGAGGACTCTGATGAGTCCTCTTAATTTATATTATCCATGCTCTTCTTCATGTCCTACAATAGCAACAGGAGAGCAATATACCCATACAAAAAGTCCATTTCCCACATCTACCAAACGATCGCAATTACTAGCTCCTACAATGCCATAGAAATTATATCCTACTTCATTTATATAAAGATAGATTTGATAGTCTGTAACGCCACATCCTTCTTCTACTGCGTTAGTTTTAGGTACGTTTACATCATTTGTAAATGAAACCCCACCAATAAAAATAGCAAGCAATACTGCTGCCATTGAAATACTTTTTGTCATCTTAGTTATCATAACTTTTTAGTTTTTTAGATTATGAAACTAAGAAAAGACTTATTTACTAGACTAAATAAACACGTTTATATAAATCATTTCATAAACATACTAATTTTAAATATATAAGTAAATCATTATTAATTTATTATACTTGTAAAACATTACGCCCGCTAGCCGTTTTTTATATGGAAAATTTACACGAATTAGTAAAGAGTTTAAGCCAATCTGAGAAAAAGATGGTCAGAAAGTTCTTAAGCTCTTATAGCAGCAATGGAAAATCGGAGACCTTAAGCTTAGATTTATTTGATATTTTAAACAAACGTAAAAAAGTGCTTTCCAATAAAGATTGCTCCATGATACTGTTTGGTAAAGACGAAAAGAACAGGATAAGAGTATTAAAAAGTAGATTAAAAAATCGAATATTAGATGCTTTGACTACTGATATTGTTTTAGAAAGCCAGACGTATGACTCAAACACAAAACTTTCGCTTAAGCTCAGAAAAAAAATCATTCAATTCCAACTATTGCGTTTATCTAATAAAAGCAATCAAAAAATAAAATTATCCTTATTAAATGATGTGATAGAACAATCAAATAAAAATGAGCTTTATCGTGTTACTATAGATGCTTTAAATTATAAGAAAGCCTTTATTGGTTTTAGGTCAGACATTACTACTTATGAAACAATTGAAGAAGAAATGATAAAGGCAAAACAATTGGATGAAACAAGAGCCTACATAACAGACTGCTACTATAAAATGATATTGTTATACCGAACCAGTAATCCTAATCATACTAAAATAAGACAAACCTTAAAAGAGTATATTAAAAAGGGAGACCAACTCTTATTTAAGGGAAATACTTTTATAGGCCAATATTATTTAAACATTATCAAGTGTGGATATTACATGGAGGTAAGAGAATACGATACCGCGATATATGTAATGCAAAACCAGTTAAAGCTATTAAGCAAAAGCAAGTTGGTATACCGTAAAACAAGTGTTGGGGCAACTCATGATTATCTTGCAGAGAATTACATTAACAATGGTGATTACAACAAAGCAAGTGAAAATGCAGACATAGCGCAACAGTACTTTCCTCCTAATTCTACTAACTATATTGTGGCTCAACAACTTTCGTTTAGAGCAAAGCTTTATGGCAAGCAATTAAAGGAAGCAGAAACTTTAATTAAACAGATTTTAAATCAATATAAAGATGATTTGGATAGTCATCGTATTTCTACACATCAGTTTTTCTTAGCCAATCTTTATTTCGCAAAAGGTGATTTTAAAAACTGTAACCGTTTACTGTCTCAAGCTTATGAATTTAAACAAGATAGAACGGGTTGGGAATTTAACCTAAGGTTGCTGCACATCTTGTGTTTAATTGAACAGGGCAAATTTGATGAAGCTTATACTAAGCATTTCAATTTAACTAGATTGTTAAAAAAGTATAAGAAAACAGAATTAAGCAGTAGAAATAAAATTATTGTAGAAATTTTGAAACAATGGTTAAAGAGCACTAATGTTACAGCTATAAATTCTGTTTTAATTAGGCAATTAAATATTGAAAATAATGCATGGGATCCAATGAAATCAGAACTAATTCCTTTTCACCATTGGATACAAACAAAAATATAGTCACTAAGCTAAGCAATAGTTTAATTGCCGTATTTTTGCTAACATGGAAAACAGCAAATCACTAACAACAATTCTAGGAATAAAATACCCCATCATTATGGCTCCCATGTTTTTGGTGAGTAATGTTAAAATGTTGGTTGCTGCTAGTAAAGCCGGTATAACTGGTTGTGTTCCTGCTTTGAACTACCGAACCAT
>JBFIEB010000382.1:0-2459 GCA_041603555.1 Vicingaceae bacterium | reverse complement strand
AGAAGTGCTAAAAAAAGCGGAAGAGTCTGTTAGCAACTTCAACAACCTTAATCTTTCTTTATTAGAGATATCTCATAGAAGTAAAGACTTTGTAGCTGTAATGGATAATGCGGTTGCTTTGGTTAAAGAATTATTAAATGTTCCTGAAGGGTATTCCGTCTTATTTCTACAAGGCGGGGCAAGTACAGGTTTTTTAACCACCGTATTTAATTATCTATCTACAAATGGTACTGCAGCCTATTTAAATACAGGAGCTTGGTCTAAAAAGGCACTTAAAGAAGCTAAAAATATAGGGGATGTTAATGTTGTTGCCTCATCTGAAGATAAAAATTTCAATTATATTCCGAAAGGATATAATGTTCCTATTGATGTTGATTATTTTCATATAACTACCAACAATACAATTTTTGGAACACAAATAAAAGATATCCCTACACCAACTAATGTTAATTTAATTGCTGATATGTCCTCTGATATTTTTAGCAGAAAAATTAACGTAAGTGATTACGCCATGATTTATGCAGGGGCTCAAAAAAATATGGGACCAGCTGGTACAACACTATATATTGTTAAAGACGATCTTTTAGGAAAAACTGGTCGTCATATTCCTTCTATGCTTGATTTAAGAATTCACATCGATAAAGAATCAATGTTTAACACACCTCCTGTTTTTGCAGTTTATGTTTCTATGCTAACTTTGCAATGGCTGAAGGATAATGGTGGTGTTGAATGGATTGAAAAAATTAATCAACAAAAAGCTGATTTATTGTATAACGAAATAGACACTAATCCTTTATTTGAAGGAACAGCTGCTGAAGAAGATAGAAGTAACATGAATGTAACATTTGTATTAACTAATGATGATGTAAAAGAAGACTTTGATGCCATGTGGAAAGCAGCTGGAATAAGCGGGATCAATGGTCATAGAGATGTCGGAGGATACAGGGCTTCTATTTACAATGCAATGCCAATTGAAAGTGTTCAAGTGTTAGTTGACACTATGAAACAATTGGCTAATAAATATGACTTAGTAAATAATTAACCCTTAAATTAAAATGAAAATATTAGCGAACGATGGAATTGCTCCTATCGGAAAAGAAAATTTAGAAAAAGCAGGTTTTGAAGTAATAACTGAAACAGTTTCACAAGATGAGTTGATTAATGCTATTAATGATAATAATTATGTAGCATTATTAGTGAGAAGTGCTACTACCGCTCGTAAAGATTTAATTGATGCTTGTTCTGGTTTAAAATTAATTGGAAGAGGTGGGGTTGGAATGGACAACATTGACGTAGAATATGCTAGAAGTAAAGGATTATCAGTCATTAACACCCCGGCTGCTTCATCACAATCAGTAGCCGAACAGGTTTTTGCTCACTTATTTAGTATGGCACGCTCTATATATGATTCTAATAGAAAAATGCCAGTAAGTGGTTTATCAGATTTTAAAGTCCTTAAAAAGAAATATGGAAAAGGTATCGAATTAAGGGGTAAATCAATTGGTATTATTGGTTTTGGAAGAATAGGGCAAAGTGTTGCTAAATATGCTTTAGGCTGTGGAATGAAAGTTATCGCCTATGATCCTTTTATGGATGGGACAACTATTGATGTCCAGGTGTCCAACCAAACGGTTAGTGTTGATATTAATACTACATCTCTAGAAGATTTATTATCTAATTCTGATTTTATCTCCATGCATGTCCCAATGCCTACTGATAAAAAAGCATTAATTGGGAATGATGAATTTTCTAAAATGAAGAATGGTGTAATTATCGTTAATGCTGCTCGTGGTGGTGTTATTGATGAAGATGCTTTAATCACTAATTTAGATTCTGGCAAAGTTTCCCATGCTGCATTAGATGTTTTTGTAAATGAACCTACTCCGAGAAAAGATTTATTGGAACATTCTAAAATTTCATTAACCCCTCATACAGGAGCTGCAACATTAGAAGCACAAGATAGAATTGGAGAAGAATTAGCAGCTCAAATAATCGAACATTTTAATTCAGTAACTGTTTAAATAATTAAATTTAATGTCTGTATTAGTACCATTTAAAGCTTATCGTCCAACGAGAGATAAGGTAAAAGAAATTGCCAGTCGTCCTTACGATGTATTAAATGCTAAAGAAGCCAGAGAAATATGTAAAGACAATCCTAACAGTTTCTATCATGTCATAAAACCTGAAATCAATTTTTCTGACGATTCAGATCATTATGCTCCAGAAGTATATAAAAAAGGTAAAGAAAATTTTGACAAATTAGTTGCGGGTGGTTTGATGATTCAAGATAATACAGAAAACTATTATGCTTATCAGATTATTATGGATGGGCATAAACAAACTGGTTTAGTAGGTTGCTGTGCTATTGATGATTATTTCAATAACATTATTAAAAAACACGAATTAACTCGCCCTGACAAAGAAGAAGATCGAAAAAATCACGTTCGACATAGTAAATT
>JBFIEB010000381.1:0-2466 GCA_041603555.1 Vicingaceae bacterium | reverse complement strand
CGATGGGATTTCAGTTGTTTTTACCGAAAAAGACAAATCTATTGTAGCAACTCATGTTGTTGGATCGGAGAGTTTTGTATTACCCGAAGGAGTAAAACCTATGAAAGGAGACTTTGGTATTGAACCTTTTGATAAAAGTAAATGCTCAGAACTGGAAAGTAAGTATGGGTATTTACCTCAGTTGATGTCGGACAATATCTTTTTTAAAAATGGAGAAATCTATTTTTATTTTCATGATTTAGAATTATTTATGAACGTATTGAATGAAGCGGGAGATGGAATTGCTTTAGATATTATTTCTAGAGATCAGTTTGGATGTGGATCTGGCAATAAATTTTATCCCTCTCAAATTCATTCGGGAATAATGCTAGAGCCAATATCTAAGTCGCAGATATTTGGTAAAAACACATTAAAGGAAAGTAATGAAATTGAAGTTTCATTAGGGCCTATTCCGGAATATGTCGATACGAATAACGTAGAATTTAATTTGTTAATGATTAAACAAAACTGTTTATGTCAGACTATTGTCTATAACAGTTTGGGGGGTGAAAATTTAAAGTCATTAGATTTGAATTTTATGTTTGATACCCTATCTGTAAGTAGTAGAGCCGATTCTGTACTAAATCGCCTAACATTCACAGTTCCTTTTGAAAGAAATAAATCAGAATATAACAGTGAAGATATCAAACCTTTTTTAGATTCATTAAGCTTAAATAGATTTGACCTAAAGAAGATTGAAGTAATAGCTTATTCTTCTTTAGAGGGGGGGGCAAAACAAAATAAGATTATTCAGGAAAGAAGAGCGAAAAGTATTTTAGCAGCAATAAAAAAATATAAATTACAAGATGTAGAAACTACATTTACTACTAAAGAGAATTGGGAGGGGTTTTATGAATCTATCAAAGGTTCTCCTTATGAAGCCGAATTATCAAAATTATCGCGAGATGATCTTTTAAAGTTGATTAATTCTGATACTTTAAAATACAATCTAGAGCCATATTTAGAAGAGCAAAGAAAAGCTAAAATTATCCTAACGGTTGAAAAAGTGTTCATGGATGAAAAATTATTTAATGTATTGCCAGAATGGTTTAAAAAAGCGCTAAAAGATAAAAACTATGTGAAAGCTAAAGTTTATCAATCTGTAATGCTAAAAAACATTAAAAATGGAAATATAGGAGAAGATAAAATTCTTAGTGTTAAAATACCACACACTAAACAAACGGTTCCGTTTATTAATAACCAGATTGCATTAAGATGGTATTATTCTAATGTAGCCAATAAGGATAGTTTGCATAAACACCTATTGAGGGATATTGAAACTCAATTAATCATAGACCCTACCAATGCCTTTTTATTGTATAACAAATCTGTATTAAGATTGTTGCTTTGGGCACATGATTATAAAAGGGAAACAGATCCTAAATCAGTACTTAGAGAAATTAGGTTACTTAATAGTTCAAATCTCGAAAAGTGGATGATTAATCGTTTGGAAGTGAATTACAACTTAATTTCTGCTGATTATTATTATGACAACAAAAAATTTAAGGAGCGTGAAAAAGCATTAGAGGATGTAAAAAAAGCATTATTTTCATCAAACTTAGATAGAAATCAAAGCTTGAAAATTGCTAATTATTTTATGTTCCAACTACGTATTGATTGGGCAATAGAGATTATGAAACCTTTTGCTGTTATGAAAAACATTGATGAAGAATTTTTATTCACTTTTTTGACTGTAGCGATTTATAACAAAGAAAAAGTTCCTGAAAATGAATATGTTGGTTTTATGAATCGGGCAAAAGAATTGAACAAAGAAAGGTTTTGCAAATTGTTTGGTTTCCCTAATATGAGTTTTCAGTTATTAAAAGATATACCAGTAAAAGATTTATATTGCAAGACTTGTAATTAGATGAGCTTGCAAAAAAACGATAAAAAGGTAATCAATGCATGGACTATGTACGATTGGGCCAATTCGGTTTATCCTTTAGTCATCACATCTGCTATTTTCCCAATTTTTTATGAAAGCACTACCAATGAAGTTGTTACCTTTTTTGGATGCCAATTTGTAAACACAGAGATCTACTCTTATATCATTTCTTTATCTTATTTGATTGTAGCATTTTTATCTCCTCTGTTATCGGGTATTGCAGATTACTCAGGAAGTAAAAAAAGTTATATGCGTTTCTTTTGTTATTTAGGAGCCATTTCTTGTATTTCTTTATATTTTTTTAGCGCGGACAATTTAGAATGGAGTATGCTCTCTATATTATTGGCGAGCATTGGGTTTTCAGGAAGCTTGGTGTTTTACAATGCCTATTTACCGGAAATTGCAACAGTAGATTTGCATGATAAAATAAGTGCCAAAGGGTTTTCAAGAGGATATATTGGGAGCTCTTTACTGTTAATTGGTTGTTTGGCGCTCATTCAGGTTTTTAAAATTGACCCAAAACTTTCTTTTGTGGTAACAGG
>JBFIEB010000380.1:0-2468 GCA_041603555.1 Vicingaceae bacterium | reverse complement strand
TGATAGCTTATTGCATTTATAAATACCAACTTTCTAAATTTTGATTAAAACTAAGATACTTTAAAAATTTAAACAAATTATAAATTACATTATCTAGATTCAATTTGGCATCCTACTAAAAAAACTTTTTTTGATTAAATTAAGTTTTTAACAACATTCTTTTTCCTACCCTATAATCTTACTTTTGCCTTATGAGTTATTTAAATGATCTGAACGATTCTCAGAAAGAAGCAGTTAAAGCAACAGAAGGACCTGTTATGGTTATTGCTGGAGCAGGCTCTGGAAAAACGAGAGTACTAACATATAGAATAGCTCATCTCATCAATAAAGGGGTAGACCCTTTTAATATTCTTTCATTAACATTTACCAATAAAGCCGCTCAAGAAATGAAAGAGCGAATCGGTAAAATTGTTGGTTTTTCTGAAGCCCGTAATATTTGGATGGGAACTTTCCATTCTGTTTTTGCACGAATTTTAAGAAGCGAAGCAGAAAAAATTGGTTATCCTCAAAATTTCACCATTTACGATACACAAGATTCAAAAAACCTGATTAAAACTATTCTCAAAGAGCAGGGGTTAGATGAAAAAATATATAAACCAGGTTTAGTTTTAAATAGAATATCAGCTGCAAAAAACAAATTACACAAAGCTAGCTCATACATCAATAACACTACTATCCAGTCAGAAGATAGACAAGCGGGGAAGCCAAAGATTGGGGAAATTTATAAAATTTATGAAAGTCGATGCTTTAAGTCAAGTGCAATGGATTTTGATGATTTGTTGTTTAAGACCAATTTTTTACTCAAAGGTTTTCCAGAAATTCTAAATAAGTATCAGCATAAATTTAAATATATTTTAGTGGATGAGTATCAGGATACAAATTTCTCTCAATATACTATTGTAAAACAATTAGGCGCTGCATTCGAAAATGTTTGTGTGGTTGGTGATGATGCGCAAAGTATTTATGCTTTTAGAGGAGCAAACATTCAAAATATTTTAAACTTTAAAAATGATTATCCCGATGTTAAAACATTTAAGTTAGAACAGAATTATCGTTCCACTCAAAACATTGTAAATGCTGCTAACAGTATCATCCATCAAAATAAAGATCAAATTCAAAAAGAGGTTTGGACTGATAATGATACTGGTAAAAGAATTAAAGTTCATCGTGCTGCGACTGATAATGAAGAAGGTAAAATTGTTGCCAATTTAATCTTTGACACTCAACTGTCTGCTCAAGCATATAATAAAGATTTTGCTATTTTATATCGAACCAATGCTCAATCGAGGGCAATGGAAGAGGCATTGAGACGAAAAAATATAGCATATAAAATTTATGGTGGATTATCATTTTATCAACGAAAGGAAATAAAGGATCTCCTTTCTTATTTTCGAATAATTATCAATCCAAATGATGAGGAAGCGTTAAAAAGAATCATCAATTACCCTGCACGAGGAATCGGTAAAACCACACTAGATAAAATAATCATTGCTGCCAATAACAATCAAAAAAGTCTTTGGGAAATTGTTACACACCTTAACGAATTTAACGTTGGTATAAATAGTGGTGCTCAAACTAAAATTGGTGATTTTATAGAAATGATTAAAAGCTTTGCTTCGCAATTAATTAATAAAAATGCCTATGATTTAGGAAACGAAATTGCAACCACCACAGGAATATTAAAAGAATTGTATAGCGACAGAACCCCCGAAGGAATTAGTAGGTACGAGAACATTCAAGAGTTATTGAATGGGTTAAAGGAGTTTACTGAAACAGAAAATGAAGAAGAGGGTGATGTTACCTCAAGAGGTTTGGTTGAATTTTTACAAGACGTGGCATTGTTGACCAATGCTGACAATGAAAAAAATGAAGATAAAGATAAAGTTACGCTCATGACTATTCATTCTGCAAAAGGTCTAGAGTTTCCTTATGTCCATGTTGTTGGTCTAGAAGAGAATCTATTTCCGTCTCAAATGTCATTAACATCAAGAGCAGATTTAGAAGAAGAAAGGCGTTTATTTTATGTGGCAATTACTCGAGCAGAAAAAGAGGTTCACTTATCTTTTGCTTCAAGTAGATACAAATGGGGGTCACTTATTTTTTGTGAGCCAAGCCGTTTTATTGAAGAAATAGATGAGAAATACCTAGAATATACTTTTTCAAAAAATAACACTGCCAAACCGGTTCAACAAAAAAGTTTTGAGGATGATTTAAACTCCTATCATAGTAAAACCCCCAATACCTATCAAAAAACAAAAAAGAAAACGAAATCCGTTCAAAAAGTTGTTCATAAAACACCAAAAAATCTAACTAAAATTTCCAATGCTACGGCAAGCTCCATTACTGAAAGTGCAGCAAATTTAGTTCTAGAAAAAGGAATGATGGTAAATCATCAAAAATTTGGTAATGGCATTATCGAAACACTTGAAAATGGCAAAGCGAGTATTAACTTTCAAAATGTTGGCAAC
>JBFIEB010000379.1:0-2478 GCA_041603555.1 Vicingaceae bacterium | reverse complement strand
TGTGTCAACTTATACCCTCCTCTTATTGCTAGTACAACTGACGATTCTATTACCGTTTGTCCAGGGTTTGGAACAAACATAGATGTTAGTGTTATTGGTGGTTCTGGTGTTGGTTATGGTTATACTTGGTTTGAGAATGGGGTTCAAATTGGTACAGGTAGTGTCATTAACGTTACCCCTACTTCATCTCCTACAACCTATATAGGTCAGGCTAATGATAACTGTACTACTCCTATGGATTCTGTTACAATTGTAGTGGATTGGTTTGCTTTACCTGTTGCTGATTTTGTAAGAAACAAGCCTGATAGTTGTTATCCTATTACTATTGAATTTACAAATACTTCTACTCCTGCTGCTTTAATTGGTAGTTCGGCTTGGACAATTAGTAATGGTGGCTCTATGGGTGGTAATCCTGCTAGTTATACTTTTAATACACCTTCTTGTCAGGATGTAACATTAACTGTTACTACTATAGATGGCTGTGTGGTAGACACTACTTTCTTTTCTTATGTTTGCCCTCATGATTATCCGTTTGCTAATTATTCTATGGATCCTCCTATTACGGATTTATTCAACACGGAAATTGAGTTTACCAACCTTTCTACTGGTAATGGGTTGACTTATTTGTGGAATTTTAATAGTGGTATTTTACCTGATACTTCTGTAGAAGTAAGCCCTGTTTACACTTTCCCTAATGATGTACCTGGCATGTATGAAGTTTTATTAACTGTTACTAATCAATTTGGCTGTGTTGACACCATCACAGGAACTGTAATTGTTAATGGTATTTACGTATTTTATGTGCCAAACACATTTACTCCAGATGGTGATGGAACAAATGATACCTTTAGACCTTATGGCGAAGGAATTGACTTTGATCAGTACACGATGCAGATATTTGATAGATGGGGTGAAGTAATTTTCCAAACCAATAAAGTTGAAATGGGATGGGATGGAACTTACAAAGGTAAGCCTGTACCAACTGGTACCTATGTATGGAAAATTGTTACTAAAGAAGAGTACTCAACAATTATACATGACAATTATGGCCATGTTAATATTTTAAAGTAACTATATCAAAAACCAAATTATTAAATTAAAAAAGCCCTGTGAAATTCACAGGGCTTTTTTAATTATCCTTTATAGACAGGGGGATATATACAAAAAGTAGGTTGGGATGTTTTTTTTTCAAAATTTAGCTTTCCTATATTAAGCAACCTATTTTCGTTTTTCCCGTCTTTAACTTGAGCATTTATACTTATATTTGGTTTTTAGAATATTTTAAAAAATTGTTATGAAAAGAGCACTTTTAATTTTAGCCGTTTTGTTAGTTGGATTTTCCAGCTCAAAGGCATCACACATTCCCGGTGGAAACTTAACTTGGACATGTACTGGTAACCCAAATGAATACATCGTAACTATGGTGATGTTTGTGAGTTGTCCAAGTACTTTGGGTACAACTTATACAGGTACCGTTACCAACACTTGTGGATTACCAAACCCTACTTTAACTATGCCTCAAATTGGAGTAATGCAAGAGGTATCTCAAATTTGTCCTGCTGAAATGTGGAATAGTGCTTGTGCTACTCCTGCTGGAACAATTCCAGGAGTTAGAATGTATACTTATCAAACTACTGTTACGTTAGCTGGTCCATGTAATACTTGGGATTTTGCTTTTAGTTTATGCTGTAGAGATGCCAATTCAAATACTGCTGGTGGTAGTGGTAATACCATGTATTTTCATAGCGGTATGAATTCTCAAACTGCTCCTTGTGATAATTCTCCTTATGTAACTGCCCAGCCAATACCTTACGTTTGTGCTGGTGTTCAACAAACTTATTGTCCTGGTGCAATTGACCCAGACGGAGATTTATTAACCTACACTTTAGTAAATCCTTTGGGAGCAAATGCAGTACCTATTGCTTACCTTCCTCCTTATACGGTTGCTGCTCCTTTGCAAAATCTTGTAATGAATCCTGCAACAGGTTGTATTACTTTTAATCAACCAACTACAGGAAATTTTGTCGTAACTTATTTAATTGAAGCTTGGGATGCTTTTGGAAACTTAACCGGTTTTATTTACCATGATTTTCAATTTGAAGTAATTAACAACGCTAATTGTCAACCTCCAGTTGGTCCTGCTGGAGGCATTAGTAACCTAACAGGTGCAGGAACATTAATAAATAACAATACCATTCAGATTTGCGAAGGTCAAAGTTTATGTTTTGACATTGTATTTACCGATCCTGATGTAAATGATACATTAAAATTAGATTCGAACAATACCAATCTATGGACTGCTCTTCCTGGAGCAACATTGTCTCAAACAGGGATTAACCCAACTACATTTACGATTTGTTGGACAGTACCAGTTGGACAACCTGCAATAACGAGCTTTACCATTGGAGTAACCGATGGATCTTGTCCAATAGAAAATCTAGCGAACTATCCAGTTCAATTGAATGTAATTAACAGTAC
>JBFIEB010000378.1:0-2484 GCA_041603555.1 Vicingaceae bacterium | reverse complement strand
TCATCCAACTGATTCATAAAATATACTGGCTTACCTTTACTATCAGCAATTTGAACAGTAATTCTATCAATGTTTATACCCCTTACTTTAAAAAAGTCATTTTCACCATCTCCATTAGGTGTAATTACATTCTGTAATTCTTGTAGGGAAGAACTGTAGTCTTTTTCTACAATAATTGTTTTGTAAGCATCTTTAGTATTACCCTCATCGTCTTGTACAGTCACTTTTACATTATAAGTCCCTTCTTTTAAGAATGTATGGGATGGTGAAATTCCATTAATCACATCAGAATCATCACTAAAATCCCAAAAATACTGTACTCCATTTCCTATAGCATCGAACTGAACATTAAGTGGGGCTTTACCTGAACTTATATTAACGTTAATGTTAACACTTAGCTTAATTGGCTCATCTTTTTTAGCAGCTGGAGGGTTTGCTGTAGGTTTAGTAGTACCTACTTCAGGTTGACTACTACTTTTTGAGTTTTCCTCAACAATCACTGGATTCTCAGAAGGTACAGGACTTTCATTCTTGCCCTTTTCAGTATTGTTTCCTATTGAATGCCCCTCCGTTTTATTAGATTTAATGTCTGTGTTATAATCGTTAATTACATCTTCATTCTTTTCAGAAGCTTCATTAGTAATAACTTCTTTTTGGGGTTCTGTAATCGGAGTAGCCAATTCTTTAGTTAGCTCAACTGAATCATCCTCAGTAACAACATTTTCTGTAATAGAGGTTCCCTCATCTTTAAAAAGACTTGGTATAAAATAAACAGAAGTAGCAACTGTAGTAAGTAATGCAACACCAGCAACAATTTTTAAAGCTAAAGATTTTCCTGCAATTCCGGTAACAGCGGATGGGTCAACCTGTGGAGTTGAACTACCACCAGTACCTGAAGAAATTGAACTTTGAATATTGTTCCATACACTTGGATCAACATTAGATTCAAAACCATCAAATGCTTGTCTAAAAATTTCGTCTATATTTTCTAATCCGTCTTTCAATTTATATCACTTTTTCTTTTATTAATACTTTTTGCAAATATGCTCTTGCCCTTAAGAATTGAGATTTAGATGTATTTACTGAAATATTTAACTCTTCTGCAATTTCTTTGTGTGAATATCCTTCAATTACATACATATTAAATACTGTTTTAAATCCTGTTGGCATTTCTTGAATTACCTTAAGTAAATCTTGAGCCGACAATTCATCAACAGCATTTTCATTGTAATTATGCAATTGAAAATCCACTTTTTCTAGTTCAACATTATTCATCAATTTTTTATTCTTACGAATATTGTCTAAAGCAGTATTTACAATAATTTTTCTAATCCAACCTTCTAAAGAACCTTTGTGGTTATACATGTCTAATTTTTCGAAGACCTTGATAAACCCCATTTGTAAAACATCTTGCGCCTCTTCCGAATCTTTGGAGTATCTTAAACATACTCCCATCATTCTTCTTGAATATACATCAAACAATTGTTTTTGAGCTAAAGCATCCTTCTCAAGACACTTAGTAACCAACTGCTCTTCATTCATATTCATGCTATTCGTTATTAAGATGTTTTTTTTTAATAAAAGGTTGCATTAACATTTATAAAGTTAAACAATTCAATCTATCAGTTTATTTTTAACTTTGATTTTTAGATTAGTATTTATGTCAAAATTAGTTCTTGTTCCAACACCAATAGGCAATTTAGAAGATATTACCTTGCGTGCTTTAAACATACTAAAGGAAGTAGATTATATACTTGCTGAAGACACTAGACAAACGTCAAAACTCCTAAAACATTATGAAATTGATAAAAAATTAGTGCCTCACCATCAACACAATGAGCATAAAACGTTAGAAAAAATAATAAATTCAATAAAGAATGGGGAAACTGTTGCGTTGGTTAGTGATGCTGGCACTCCAGCCATTTCTGATCCTGGATTTTTATTAGTTAGAGAATGTGTCAAAAATGACATAAAAATAGAGTGTTTTCCAGGAGCAACGGCTTTTGTTCCAGCTTTGGTCAATTCTGGATTACCTTGCGATAAATTTGTGTTTGAAGGGTTTTTACCACATAAAAAAGGACGACAAACTCGCTTAAAATTTTTACAAAACGAAACTCGTACTATCGTTTTTTATGAATCCCCACATAGATTACTTAAAACATTATCTCAATTTGCTGATTATTTTGGAGAAACACGTCAAGTTTCAGTTTCAAGAGAACTAACAAAAATACATGAGGAAACTATTAGAGGAACCGTTACAGAGTTAATCAAGTATTATGAAACTCATACGCTTAAGGGAGAACTTGTAATTATTGTTGAAGGTGCTAAAAGTTAAATTATTCATCGTTGGATTTATTATTTCTTGCCCTATAGTTGGTCAAGAAACCTTAACTCAGATTGAAAATTTTGGCAAAAATCCTGGAAACTTAAAAATGTATATGTATGTTCCCAGCACGCTTAACAATAACAATAGCAAAACGACAC
>JBFIEB010000377.1:0-2498 GCA_041603555.1 Vicingaceae bacterium | reverse complement strand
CTTATAAAAGGAGTTAAGGAAACTAAACATCCTGCTACTAACATTAACCAAAAAATAATGCTACTTTTTTGATTCTTGGAAGAAATATAACCACCTAAATAGTAGCCACTCATTAAGGCTGTTAATGTAATTCCAAGTACGGCTGCCCATACGTATATAGATGTGCCAAAATAAGGGGAAAGAATTTTAGCACTACATAATTCTACACACATAACTGCTCCGCCTTCAATAAAGGCTAACAAAAAGATTAAATTTTTGAATTTTTTATCCATTTAGAAGCCCAATAATACGAATTATTTTTATTAACAAAAACCACTAAAGTTTGTTTGTTTTATAACAAATTAACTATGTTTGCGTAAAATTACTTAGGTATATTTGTAAAAATTAAAGTGAAAATACTATTAAACTCTTTAATTTAAAGAGTTTAAACCACTTTTAAAATGTAAAATAATGAAGATTTTAAGTTTTTTATTAATGTTTTTTCTTGCTATTGGCATTACATATTCTCAAGAAACAGTTGAAACACCTATGCCTCAATCTGCATCTTTATTAAAAGATGTAAAAGAACTTCCTGAGAAAGGAACTTATCAAGTTATGGTTAACCATAAAGATTTAATTGTAAACATTTCTAATGAAACCTTATATGAGGTAAGAAGAAAAAGATTAGTGGATGAAAATGCTTACATCATTGTAAATGAGAATGTGAAGATAAAAATACTACCATATAAAGTAATAAGAGCCAAAGATTTTAATCCGGTAAATGAATACCATTATGAAAACTAGTTTATACCTATTTATTGTAATATCATTTTCCTTTTTTTCTATAAAGGGATATGCTGGTGGACCATGTACTCCAATTGCTAATAATTCTTGTGGTAATGCAGTTTCACTTACTTCTGGTAATCCATGCGTAAATGGCTCTACGTGTAGTGGTGGAGTTCCAGCTGCATCAAGCGCATGTATTGCAGGTGCTTATGAATGCTCTTGGTTTTCTTTTGTTGCAACTGGAACAGATATGTTTGTTGATATACCCTTATCTGCAACTAGTGGATGTCATTTTAGAACTGAGGTATTTAGTGGCAATTGTGGTTCTTTGACTAGTCTATCATGTCAGTCAGGTGCTCCTAATGATGACTTGCATGCCTTGTCTGGTCTAACGATAGGTAATACCTATTATGTTCAGGTTTGTTATGCACCTGGTGGTCCTTGCGGAAATGGCGGTTGGGCTGAAACTTGCATTCGTGTAGGAGAACCAGACCCACCTTGTAATACATGCGCTGCTCCATGTGGTACTGCTGCAGGTTATCCAACAGCACCAACAGTAGCTCAAGTTGTAGCAGATTGTCAAACAAGCCCTTTTATTCCAGAGTTACAACCTGGCTCTACACATACTTTCTGTTATGATTTTGTTGCTACAGCAACTAGTGTAGATTTCAATGTAATTATTACCTCTAATTGCGGAGGTGGGAATGTTACCAATTTTTCTTGGTCATTATACGCGATTACTTGTGGTGCGCCAATTCAAACAGGAACATTAGCTAGTTTAACATTTTCTCCAGTTACAATAGGTACCGCTTATGTGTTCTGTTATACTTTTGATGTGCCTGGTACTTGTACTCATTCTCAACATTGTCCGTATTTTGTTGGAGCAACTATTTTGCCTGTTACTTTAGCTAATTTTGATGCGGAAGTGGTTGACAATTCTATAGTTGAATTGGATTGGTTGACTCAATCTGAAATTAATAATGATTATTATACGGTAGAACGGTCTAAAGATGGTCAATTATTTGAAGTAGTTGGTTTAGTTAATGGTGCCGGAAATTCTTCAAAAATTAACAGTTACAATATGGTAGATGATGATCCATATAATGGGACATCTTATTATAGGTTAATGCAAACCGATTATGATGGCAGTTCAACCTACTCTAGGTTGGTAAATGTTAACATAAAGACTGCATTTAATGACTTAGTTGTTATGCCAAACCCAGTTGAAAATGGAAGTACTTTAACATTTAATGCAAATGCAGAAGGTGAAACTTCTATAGCTGTTTATAATATAGCAGGAGAGCGTGTGTTAAATGAAAATTACCTTGTTAATAAAGGCAACAATATAATTGTATTAAGTACTGAGCATCTTAGTCAAGGGATGTACTTTTTACAGGTAGGTAATGGAAATGAAACTACTTCCATTAAGATTATTAAGAATTAAAAAATTGTAATCTCATACTTCTTTTAGTTGTTCATTAATCTAAGAATTTATCATATTATCGTATGATTAAAAACTGTGCTTTGGATTCCAATAATTCATCATATTTTATTTATTAACAAATACGAATAGTATTTGTTTTATATTTAACAATTTACGTATATTCGCGTAAATTTTAACAATAGTAAGTCGATGTACCTTTTTATCAATTTCCTTAAACAACAGATAAATAACTATTTTTTACTAACGATTATCTTAATTGCATTTTCATCTCCTTTTGCCCAAGCAGGAG
>JBFIEB010000376.1:0-2499 GCA_041603555.1 Vicingaceae bacterium | reverse complement strand
TAATGCAGTATATTTTGACCAAGCTGTTGTTGCTGGTGAAGGTGTAGCCATTTGTTCTAAGCCATTATCTCAAGTTACCCCTGGATCTTATGAATGGCTTAGGGTATCTTTAACCTATCAAAATTATGATATCCGGTTTTTATCTGCTGGAAATCATTATACTGGAAGATTGGCTTCGTTTGTTGGGTTCAATACTTACATAAATAACTATACCATAAATACTCAAACAATCCTTGTATATGCGAATAAACTACAAGGTTATTGGGGTTTTGAAACCTTAAGTTTAACGTTTGAAGGGCAAGCACCTGGAACTACTGTTCCTAATCCTATTTCTACCAGTTCCCCTATCCCACCTGGTAGTTGTGTAGTTACCGGAGATTTTCCTACCCCTTTAGTGATTACGGGTAATGAAACTCAAGACATCATAGTGAACATCAACCTTTCTACCAACAACAGCTTTGAGTGGAAAGACTTGAACCAAGACGGTTTTTACGAACCTAGTGATGGCGTTAATCCTGGAGATACTGTTGTAGATATGGGATTAAGAGGTTTATTCCCAACTTATCAATAAACTTACTTGTCATTCCGAGAGAAGTAAAACGAAACCGAGGAATCTTTATACTTAAGTACTATAAATTCAAAAGATTCCTCCACTTTGGTCGGAATGACAGTTTTTTTTTAAGTTTCGAGTCATTTTCTTTTTATTATTTTTGTTCTTCAAAATTGAACACATAAAATGTACAGAACGCACACTAACGGAGAGTTAAGAATTGAACATGTAGGACAAAAAGTGACCCTTTGTGGCTGGGTGCAAGCTAAAAGAGATTTAGGCGGAATGTACTTTTTTGATTTGCGAGACCGATATGGGATTACACAAATAGTATTAGATTTCCATTATGCTTTAGGTAGGGAATATGTGATAAAAGTCGAAGGAACTGTCGTAGAACGAGAAAGTAAAAATACAATTATTCCCACAGGAGAAATTGAAGTTGTTGTAAAAGAACATGATTTACAAATATTAAATGAAAGCAATGTTCCTCCCTTTACCATTGAAGATGAAACTGATGGTGGTGAAGAATTAAGAATGCAATACCGTTATTTGGATTTAAGAAGAAATCCCCTTCAAAATAATTTAAAGTTAAGGCACAAGTTATCTATCGAAATTAGAAAATACCTAGATGGCATCAATTTCTTAGAGATTGAAACACCATACCTCATTAAATCTACTCCGGAAGGTGCAAGAGATTTTGTGGTGCCAAGTAGAATGAACCCAAATGAATTCTATGCGCTACCTCAATCACCTCAAACCTTTAAACAATTGTTAATGGTTAGTGGTTATGATAGGTACTATCAAATAGTACGTTGTTTTAGAGATGAAGATTTAAGAGCAGATCGTCAGCCGGAATTTACACAGATAGATTGTGAAATGGCTTTTGTTGAGCAAGAAGATATTTTTGACACTTTTGAAGGAATGGTCACTCACTTATTCAAAACAGTAAAAGGGATTGAACTAACGGCATTTCCAAGAATGGATTACGCAACTGCCATGGAACAATATGGTTCTGATAAACCAGATATCCGTTTTGGAATGACTTTCAACTACATTACTGAAGAATCCAAAAATAAGGGATTTAATGTTTTTGACGAAGCTGAAGATGTAATAGCTATTGTTGCCAAAGATTGCGTTAGCTATACAAGAAAAGAATTAGACAAGTTAACTGACTTTGTAAGACGCCCTCAAGTTGGTGCCAAAGGAATGGTTTATGTTCGATGCAATGAAGATGGAACATTTAAATCTTCAGTAGATAAATTTTATTCTCAAGGTGATTTAAAAGCTTGGGCAGAAAAATGTGATGCGAAAGCTGGTGATTTAATTTTAGTGTTATCTGGAGATAGAGCTCCCACTCAAAATCAAATGAGCGTTTTACGTTTACACTTAGGAGACGAATTAGGCTTAAGAAATCCAAATGATTACGCTCCCTTATGGGTATATGATTTTCCATTATTAGAATGGGACGAAGATAGCAAACGTTACCATGCGATGCACCATCCATTTACTTCACCTAAATCGGAAGATTTAAATTTATTATCCTCTGAACCAGGAAAAGTAAGAGCGAATGCTTACGATATGGTATTAAATGGTGTTGAAATTGGTGGAGGTTCAATCAGGATTCATGACAAAGAAGTTCAATCAACCATGTTTGACCATTTAGGATTTACTAAGGAAGAAGCACAAGCTCAATTCGGGTTCTTAATGAACGCTTTTGAATATGGCGCTCCACCACATGGTGGAATTGCACTTGGATTTGATAGGTTATGTGCATTGTTTGGGGGGCGAGAAACGATTAGAGATTTTATTGCGTTTCCCAAAAACAATAGTGGTAGAGATGTAATGATTGACTCGCCATCTCCAATTAGTGCTGAACAATTAGAAGAATTAAATATTGATTTAAAAGTAAAAGAGGAGCATTAAGCTCCTCTTTCTTTTTTAGTGTTTTA
>JBFIEB010000375.1:0-2503 GCA_041603555.1 Vicingaceae bacterium | reverse complement strand
TTACTTTTATCAAAAGGTTCAATACCAAAGTCTCCTTTCATAGGTTTTACTCCTTCGGGTAATACAAAACTCTCCGATCCAACAACATGAGTTGCTACAATAGATTTGTCTTTTTCGGTAAAAACAACTGAAATCCCATCGTTAACATATATAGGGTTTGCTAATATTTCTTGACCGTCTTTAGATTCTATCCACCCTTGAGTAATAGCCTTAGCAACATTTTTATAAGATTTTAATTTAATTTTTTTTGAATCTCCTGGGAGTTTTACTAAGGTTCCTACAGTAATTTTATAACAATTTTCCCCTACATTTCCATGCATTCCATCATAGAACATTACTCTTTTAAACGGGGTTTCTTTTTTAGCTCCAGGCTGATCGTGACTAACTTTTCCGGTTTTTACTATAAACAGCGTTTGATCTTCAGCTGCAGCATTTAAAACTTCGTCCTTTTTAAATTCAGGTAATTTTTTACTTTTCCGGTAAGCATTAATCTGTTCCTGTATTAAACTTTCTAAATATGCTTTATTGTGTTTATAATCAACATCATCGTTTGGCTGTTGAGCAAACAACAAAACAGGAGTAATTAACAATAATATTGACAAACAAAACCTCAACTATAAAAGAATTTAATACTGAAAGTTAATAAATACTTATCAATCAACTATGATACCACAAAGTAAATGTAAATGCAATAGGAAACAAAAAGAATTAGGCCTCTTATTCTATTTACCTTATAGCCAATTATCATTAAAGGAAATATGATAAAAGAAATGGCTAGAAGCCAAAAAACATCATTAGTAATTACTTGTGTTGACACAGGTATTTCTTTTACAAGTGAAGTAATACCAAGAACTCCTAAAATATTGAAAATATTCGATCCTATTAAATTACCTACAGAAATATCTGTTTCTTTTTTAATTGCAGCCATAACAGAAGTTATCAGTTCTGGAACACTCGTTCCAAAAGCTATAATAGTAACTCCAATTACATGTTCACTAACCCCAAAATCAGATGCTATTTGTACTGCACCATCTAAAAGCCAACCTGCTCCAAAAGCTAAACCTATTGACCCTGCAATTATTAAAAATATATTAAAAACTATTTTTGATGGCTTTTTCTGTTCAACTTCAATATCCAATTCAATATCCAATTCAATATCTTCTTTCTTTGCTTTCCAAAACATAAAAACATTAAACCCAATCAGTCCTAAAGTAAAAATCAAGCCTTCATACCACTCAATGTTATTATTTAAAATAAAGATGTAAAGTAGTATTGTAGCAGCAATCATTATTGGCCAATCCACCTTTGTCGTTTTACGTTTTACGTTTATTGGAAGAATCATGGTTGTTATACCAAGTACAAGAGCAATATTAGCAATGTTAGATCCTATAACATTGCCAATAGCCAATTCTGGATGATTGTTTAGTGCTGCTTTTAAACTTACTAATAATTCTGGCACAGATGTTCCAAAAGAGACGATAGTCATGCCAATAACTAATGTTGGTATATTAAATTTTAAGGCTATTCCTACCGCTCCTCTTACTAATGATTCTCCAGCTATTATTAATATAATAAGTCCTCCTATTAGTAAAACATATTCCATTTATGAATTGTCTGTGGGTTTTATAGGTTTTTCTGATTTGTAATGACCCCTTCTATGAACTGGTTGATCTTTTTGATTTGGCTCTTCCTCATTTTTTTGCGCTACAATAGGTTCTGTTTCTTTTTTAATCATATCCTTAACTTGCTTCTCAACATCAACACTATCCTTTGCAACATTTATATCTCTTGCTCCCTCTCTAATTTCCCTTTGAATGTCTCCCGTTGCATTTTTTATTTCCCGCATTCCTCTTCCTAATCCACGAGCTAATTCTGGTATTTTTTTTGATCCAAATAACATAATGATAATGAGAACTATAAAGAAAAGCTCACCACCACCTGGCATTCCGAATAATAAAATATAGTTCATTCTATAACTTTAATCTATAACAAATTTACAAAAAAAGCCTTTCCATAAAGGAAAGGCTTTTCATTAATACTAACCATCGATTAGTCTTTCTTTTTACCTACGAAATCATACATTACAGGAGAAGCAATACACAAGGAAGAATATGTTCCCACAATAACACCAATCAATAATGCAAAGGAGAATCCTCTAATTACTTCGCCACCAAAGAAAAAGATCATTGCTAATACAAAAATCGTACTTAATGAGGTGTTTACTGTTCTGCTTAGTGTACTGTTTAGTGCATTATTAATTACGTCTCCCATACCTTGTTTTTTGTAAGATCCTAAATATTCCCTGATTCTATCAAATACAACCACAGTATCATTTATAGAATATCCTACAACTGTTAAGATTGCTGCGATAAATGCTTGATCTATTTCCAAGGAGAAAGGTAATATTCCGTATAGTAAAGAGAATAATGAAAGTACCAATAGTACATCATGGAATAGAGCAACCAGTGCTCCTAACCCAAATTGCCATTTCTTAAATCTAAAT
>JBFIEB010000374.1:0-2507 GCA_041603555.1 Vicingaceae bacterium | reverse complement strand
TGGATTATGTTAAATAATCCAACCCAATACAATTCATACACCACGCAAGCTGTAAAAGAAGTCATCTTAGCTATGCGCGAAGCTTCTAACGATAGAAGCGTTGTAGCGGTAGTATTTACAGCTGTTGGAGACAAAGCATTTTGTACGGGAGGAAACACCAAAGAGTACGCGGAGTACTACGCAGGTAATCCTCAGGAATACAAACAATACATGCGACTATTTAATGATATGGTAAGTGCGATTCTAATGAACGATAAACCGGTAATTTGTAGAGCCAATGGAATGCGCATAGGTGGTGGGCAGGAAATTGGAATGGCTTGTGATTTTACCATTGCTCAAGATTTAGCCAAATTCGGACAAGCAGGACCAAAACATGGTAGCGCTCCTGATGGTGGATCTACGGATTTTCTTCATCTTTTTGTTGGTGTGGAAAAAGCCATGGAATCTTGTACCGTTTGTGACCCTTGGAGTGCACACGAGGCAATGAGATTAGGATTGCTAACAGAGGTTGTTCCAGCACTGAAAGTAAATGGAGAATTTATTACCAACCCGATGGTGAGAACAGATAGATGGATTAGTAAGAAAACAGGTCAGATTATTTATGGCTTACCAAAAAAAGGAGAAGCATTAGCAGAAGGTAAAACATTATTTAAATCGGGAGAAGTTGATCTTTCCCTACTGGATGAAGCGGTGGATAAAATTTGTACCAAACTGATGATGACTTTCCCTAATTGTTTAAGCAAAACCATTAATTCCATAAGAAAGAAAAAATTAGAACATTGGGATAAAAACAAAGAATCCAATAGAGATTGGTTGGCATTGAACATGATGACAGAAGCTAAAGCAGGTTTTAAAGCATTTAATGATGGGCCAAAAAATGATAGAGAAGTAGATTTCATTAAACTGAGACAATTATTAGCAGAAGGGAAAGAATGGGATGATTCAGTTCATCAAGATATTTCCCCTCAATATCAAAAGGTATAATCATAAAAATCATAAAAATTATGAAAAGACAAACTGGAATTTGGATTGATAAAGAAAAGGCAGTTTTAATTACTCTTTCTAATGGTAACCATACTATTAAAAATATAAATTCAGGAATTACTACAAAAGAACGAAATGGGGGAGAAGGAAAAGATTCTGGAAGATTTGGTAATCAATTTTTGAATTCAGAAAAAAAAAGAGATAGTAAGTTAAACCAACAATTACAAAACTTCCTTAAAGAAGTTATTTCAACTACAAAAGAATCTGATAGCATGGTTATTTTTGGCCCTGCTGAAACGAAGGGAGAACTTGAAAAAATGATACGTAGTAATAACGAAATGGCTAAAATGTTATTAGATGTAAAAACTGCAGACAAAATGACTGAAAATCAGATGATTGCATGGTTAAGGGAATATTACAACTAAGTATTATTTAAAGGATAAATCGTTTTATTAATGAAAAAACTAAAATTAGAATTTTCTCACGATGGAGCTGTTGCTAATGTCATTTTAAATGATGGAAAAGGCAATGTGTTGGATAATGTCATGATGTTAGAAATGCTGGAATTGTTTGAACAATTCAAAACAAATAAGGATATTAAGCTCGTCACCTTTCAAGGAGAAGGAAAACATTTTTCCTTTGGTGCTAGTGTACCTGAACACACCAAAGATTTGGCAGGAACAATGATTAGTACGTTTCATAAAATCTTTACAACTCTGATTGATTTAAGTATTCCAACAATGGCCAAAATATCTGGACAATGCTTGGGAGGAGGAATGGAATTAGCATTAGTTTGTAACTTTATGTTTGCAGATCAAACGGCAGTTTTAGCACAACCAGAAATTATTTTGGGTGTGTTTCCACCTCCAGCTTCGATTATGTTACCACTAAAAATTGGAAATGCTAGAGCAGAAGAGATTTTGTTAACTGGTAGAAATGTAAAAGCAGAAGAAGGAGAAAGAATAGGATTACTGAATAAAGTGTATGAAAACAAAGATGATTTGAATATAGGGGTAGATGAATGGATTATAAAGAACATTGTTTGTAAAAGTGCTACATCTTTAAAGTATGCTGTTAAGGCTTCTAGAGTCACATTCAACTATATTATGATAAATAAACTGCCTTTTTTAGAGCAACTATACGTTGGTCAGTTGATGGAAACGAAAGACGCCAATGAGGGCATCAATTCATTTTTAGAAAAAAGAGAGCCAGTTTGGGAAAACTGTTAAAAATAATGCTATGAAGAAAATAAACACAGTTGGAGTAATTGGAGCTGGAACAATGGGAGCTGCCATTGCTCAAAAATTTGCACAAGAAGGATTTACCGTTTATTTAAATGATAGAGAGCAACAATATATTGATAAAGGGCTTTCAGGTATACGCTCAATTTTGGAGCAAGGAATAGAGCGTAGATTGTTTACACAAGAAAAAGTAGATGGAATTTTAGGTAATATCATTGGCACAACCAATCAACAGGAGTTAAAAGTGTGTGATTTAATTGTGGAAGCTATTTTTGAAGACTT
>JBFIEB010000373.1:0-2511 GCA_041603555.1 Vicingaceae bacterium | reverse complement strand
TTATTGGATGGTATGATTATTTATAATCCTTTTCATTCAATTGGATTATTTTCTGTTTTTGATACTGACATTATGCGTAGTGCAGATGTTTATACTGGTGGATTTAATGCAGAGTATGGGGGAAGAATATCGTCAATTATGGATATTACTTACAGAGATGGGGATAAGAAAAGATTAAGAGGAAAAGTATCGGCTAGTACGTTTAGTTCGAAGTTAATGTTAGAAGGACCTTTAAAAAAGAGTGAGGAAGGAAATGGTGGAATTACTTTTGTATTATCAGGTAAACACTCTTATTTGGAACAATCATCTGAGATGTATAAATCATATTTTCAGGGATTAAGTTCTGAAAATGCTAGAGGTGTCGATACACTTGGTTTACCATATGGCTTCACTGACATATATGGTAAAATTTCTTTTAATGGTGGAAACGGTAACAAAGTGAGTTTATTTGGATTTAATTTTAAAGATAATGTGAATTATTCAAATGTTTCAAATTTAAATTGGAACTCCTACGGTGGTGGAGCTAATTTTGTATTGGTTCCAAGTACCTCCAAAACATTGATTGAAGGTGTTGTCGCTCTTTCAAACTACAAAATAGAATTGGCAGAAGCAGATGGGGTTCCGAGGTCAAGTGAAATTAATGGATTTAATGTGGGTATGGATTTTACTACCTTTTCGGGAGACAATCAATTTAAGTACGGAATTGAAATGTTAGGATTTAAAACAAATTTTCAATTTGTAAATACAATTGGCACCAATATTATCCAAGAAGAAAATACAACAGAATTGTCTGGTTATCTTATGTATAGAATTAATGCTGGTAAAATGGTTATTGAACCAAGTGTAAGGACACAATATTATGCTTCATTATCACAAATTTCAATTGAACCACGTTTTGGATTTAAGTACAATCTTTCTGATAAGCTTAGATTAAAATTAGCAACAGGTATGTATTCTCAAAACTTAATAAGTGCAAACTCTGATAGAGATATTGTTAATTTATTTTATGGTTTCTTATCTGGACCAGACAATTTGCAAGAAGAGTTTACAGAACAAGATGGTACAGTAAGAGAAGTAAAACACGAATTACAAAAAGCTAATCATGGAATTTTAGGTTTTGAGTATGATTTTACAAACTCACTTAGCTTAAATGTAGAAGGATATGTTAAGATGTTTACCCAATTAACAAACACTAATCGTAACCAAATATTTGATGAAGCTGATGATGCAGCAGTAGATAAACCAGATGTTTTGAAAAAAGAGTTTATAATAGAAACGGGAGATGCTTATGGGGTTGATGTTGCATTAAAGTATGCATCTACCCATATTAATGTTTGGGCTATATATTCTTTAGGGAAGGTGACAAGATGGGATGGAATTACTGAATATGCTCCAGTTTTTGATAGAAGACACAATGTTAACTTAGTTGTTTCCTATATTTTTGGAAAAGATTTGAACTGGGAGTTTAATACCAGATGGAACTTAGCTTCTGGTTTCCCATTTACCCAAACTCAAGGATTTTATGAAGGAATAGCCTTTTCTTCTATAGATCAGTCATACACATCTACTAATGGGAATCTTAATATTCAGTTTGCAGAGTTGAATAAAGGTAGATTGCCTTATTATCATCGTTTGGATATCAATATTAAGAGAAAATTTGTGCTTGGTAAAAATTCTACTTTAGAAGCTAATCTTGGAGCAACAAATGCTTACAATAGAGATAATCTTTTCTTTGTGGATAGGGTTACTGCGAAAAAAGTATTCCAATTACCACTTATGCCAAGTTTCGGAATGAGTTTAACCTTTTAATATTATTACGATTAATGCGGTTTATTAGAAAAATAATAATAAATTTGCAGCCGTTTCAAAAATTAAAAATTATAACATGTACGCAATAGTTGAAATAGCAGGGCAACAATTTAAAGTTGAAAAAGACCAACAGCTTTTTGTACATCGTTTAGAGGGAAAAGAAGGGACGAATGTTTCTTTTAATAATGTTCTTTTAATCGATAACAAAGGAAAAGTAAATGTAGGCGCCCCAGCTATAACAGGTGCAAATGTTTCTGCAAAGATATTAGAACACCTTAAAGACGATAAAGTTATCGTGTTTAAAAAGAAAAGAAGAAAAGGATACAAAGTTAAAAACGGGCACCGTCAGTATTTAACAAAAATCCTGATTGAATCAATAGCTGAAAAAGGTGGTGCAAAGGCAGCTGCTAAAAAAGCAGAACCTAAAGCAGAAGTGAAAGAAGAGGCTCCGAAGGCAGAAATTAAAACAACTGCTAAAAAAACAGTCTCTGCTAAAGCTCCCGCTAAAAAGAAAACTGCTACTAAGAAAGCTGCCCCAAAAGCAGCAGCTAAAAAGGCAGCACCTAAAGTAGCAGCTAAAAAGGCGGCACCCAAAGCAACAGCAAAAAAACCTGCTGCTAAAAAAACAACTAAGAAAAAATAAAATTTCTCCGCAGGAGATAAAACTATAAAATTATGGCACATAAAAAAGGAGCCGGTAGT
>JBFIEB010000372.1:0-2516 GCA_041603555.1 Vicingaceae bacterium | reverse complement strand
GAAGAGAGTGGGGCACTAGAAAAAAATATCGAAAATGAAATTTTATTTTTCCCTATAAAAAAGTATACTGAGGGAGACACACTTCAAAAAGGATTAGTGTGGGGCGTAAGAATTCCAAATGAAATAAATAAAGAAAATACAAATATTGATTCCATCAATATAGGATATAACGAATTTACTGCTCAAGTAAGTAATTCTACAGAAACGCCTCAATGGTTAATTTTAAATCAGAATTACCACCACTTATGGAATGCATATTATGACTCTAAACCTTTAGCAATAAATAAGATAAATGAAATGGTAATAGGAGTACAGATACCAGGGAAAAGCAATGGGAAAATTCAATTTGTTTATGAATCCCCCAAAACGATTTACTTCTTTTTAATAAGTTTATTTTGCTATTTAATTTGTTCAACTTACCTTTTAGTACCTTTCTTCTCAAGAAAGCATTAATTTAAAGGTTCATATGCATGAATAATTAAATCATCGAGCAGTACTTCCTTGTTTCCCCTATGCCACAAATACACTTTTAAATTATCATTATCATTACGAATATAAGGAGTTAAATAGTCAGCTTCTATAGTATTCCAATTACTATACGCTATACTTTCTTTTTTCATCTCATAAGTTCGGTATTTGTAAGATTGATCTTTATGTTGAAAGGAAGCAACTAACAAGGGTAATTCTTCATCATATCCGTTTGGAATAAATATTTTAGCTGATATTTTAATCCATGCGTGATCACAATTCGTTAAATCTTTATATTGTATGTCAATTCCTGGAGAAAAGCTGATTTCATCACCAAGGATAAAAACTCCATCATTCTTTAATGCAGTATCAACTAATTCGTCAAACGAATTTTGATAAAGTAATTTGCCTTTATAATCTTCTGAGTTATTAAATTCATCAAAGGTTTCTGTTGTCCGATCAACTAAGAGTAACTTTTTATCTTCTTCATTAACTTTTGTTTTTCCAAATATTGCGAAGTAATAAGCAGCTGTCATTCTTTCTTTACTTAGGATGTTATTTTCAAATTGCCACGATTGAAATAAATTTAATGTTATTAATAATAAGCAGAAACAACTAAAAATAACCTTAGTTGAACTTGAGGTTAATCTTATTTTTTTAATGAGAAATCCAATCGGAATTGCTAATAATACATAGGCAGGAACTAAAGACCTTGAACTAAAACTCCCCCCAGCATACCACCATGTTGTCCAACTAGAACTAATATAAATATCAATGATGATAAAAGTAGTTATGGTATAAAATAGGGGCTTATTTTTTTTGTACAAATGATAGAAACCAATAAACCCTAAAATTATTATCGGGGTATAAACGAACCATCCTTTTCTAAAACTGAATAAGAAATCAAAAGTATGAGGGGACAAAAAATCTAAGCCTTCGCCTGCGTTTGTATATGAATAAAACAAATAATTTCCTGTAATATTTTTCCAATATAAAAACTGGGGGATAAGGATTATGATAGCACAAAAAATAACAAGTAATAAGTGAGGAAAATAATTTTTAAGAAGAAGTATTTTATTCTTGAAATAGCTTTCATTTTTATTATACCACAACAGGGGAATAAAAACACAAATTCCTTCGGTTGGTCTAATTAGTGTAATTAAACCTATAGAAAGACCTATAATAATTGCATGCTTCATTTTTTGAGTGTCATACCATTTAATAGTGTAATGAGTTAGTATTGCATAAAATGTGAATAGAAAATTATGAGAAAGGAGTGTTCCATCATAAATGGTTAGATGGAAATAATTAGTTCCAAAGAAAATAATAATTATAACAATACCAGTAATGTATTTATCAAAAAAATGGAGTAGGATTTTGGTAAAATAGATTAGCCCAATCATAGCAAAAATTAATCCGCCAATAGTAATTGAGTATTGATAAGGCAATGAGAATCCATCAGTGGGATACCCTAAAGGCTCAGCTATTAAATGAGCTAAAAAGAAAAAAGGGGCATATAATAAAGAGAGTCCCATAGTATATTTTATTACCCAGTTCCCACTTTCTAATTTGGTAATTTGATAAAGGGTTGAAGAAGGTTGATAGGTATCTACAAGACTCATCAACCATTCTTGGTTAATTAAACTGAGATCAGAATAAATGAAATGTGCAGGCAAGTATAAATAGTAACCGAATACATCCCAAGTGAGCATACGTGTCGGTTCTATAAAAAAACGAAAAATTACTAGCGCTAAACATAAAAAAAGAATAAGATGTTTATGCGAATATGTGTATTTCAAATCTGTAAAATTTTAATCCATTATTGCCGCAATTCCTGGCAAGATTTTTCCTTCCAAATACTCTAACATAGCTCCTCCACCAGTACTGACATGACTTACTTGGTTTGCTAAGTTAAATTTATTTACTGCAGCTACTGAATCACCACCTCCTACTAAAGAAAATGCTCCTCCGGAAGTTGCTTTTGCAACGGCCTTTGCAATTTCTTCAGTTCCTTTTTGAAAATTTGACATTTCAAAAACTCCCATAGG
>JBFIEB010000371.1:0-2543 GCA_041603555.1 Vicingaceae bacterium | reverse complement strand
GCTATGACTCTATCAGATACAACTTTCCAAAAAATGAGAGATTTATCGATTAAAATGATTCGTTCAATCGGAAATTTTGCAGGTGGTTGTAATGTTCAATTTTCTGTGAGTAACGATGCTAATGAAGAAATTATAGCTATAGAAATTAACCCAAGGGTTTCTCGTTCATCCGCTTTGGCTTCTAAAGCAACTGGTTACCCTATTGCTAAGATTTCATCTAAATTGGCAATAGGCTATAATTTAGATGAGTTGAAAAACCCAATTACTGGAACAACATCTGCCTTATTTGAGCCAACATTAGACTATGTTGTTGTAAAAGTTCCTCGTTTTAACTTTGATAAATTTAAAGGATCTGATAGAAGGTTAGGTTTTCAAATGAAATCAGTTGGAGAAGCGATGGGTATTGGCAGATGTTTTCAAGAAGCACTTCAAAAAGCCTGTCAGAGTTTAGAGATAAATAGAAATGGATTAGGTGCTGATGGTAGAGAATTGACCAATCAAGATGAAATTATTCATAGTTTGGAAAACCCGAGTTGGGATAGATTGTTTCATGTTTATGACGCAATTAAATTAGGTATCCCATTTAAAAAAATACATGAGAAAACAAAAATCGATCATTGGTTTTTGCGCCAGATAGAAGATTTCATAAAATTAGAAAGGAGAGTTGAAAAATTTACAATTGAGGACATTCCTAAAGAATTAATGTATGAGGCCAAACAAAAAGGCTATGCAGATAGACAGGTAGCTCACTTACTAAAATGTTTGGAAAGTGAAGTATACGCCAAAAGAACAGAAATGGACATTAACCGCGTATACAAATTGGTGGATACTTGTGCTGCTGAATTTCCAGCAGAAACCCCTTACTATTATTCCACTTTTGAAGATGAAAATGAATCAGTAGTTTCTGATAAAAAATCGATTGTAGTATTAGGTTCTGGACCAAATAGGATAGGGCAAGGGATTGAATTTGATTACAGTTGCGTTCATGGTATTTTGGCAGCTAAAGAATGTGGTTATGAAACAATAATGATTAACTGTAACCCTGAAACGGTTTCAACAGATTCTGATACGGCAGATAAATTATATTTTGAACCAGTTTTTTGGGAACATATTTATGACATAATAAAACATGAAAAGCCAGAAGGAGTAATTGTTCAATTAGGAGGACAAACTGCTTTGAAATTGGCACAAAAATTAGAAAAATATGGTATTAAAGTTTTAGGGACATCATTTGAAGCATTAGATATTGCAGAGGATAGGGGGAGGTTTTCCAAAGTGTTAGAAGAATTAAAAATACCTTTTCCAAAATATGGAGTAGTTGTTAGTGCTGAGCAGGCAATTGAACTTTCCAAAGATTTAGGGTTTCCATTATTGGTTAGGCCATCGTACGTGTTGGGGGGACAAAAAATGAAGATAGTCATTAACGAAGAAGAATTAGAGCATCATGTGGTGGATATTCTTCGTTCTATGCCAAATAATCAGATTTTGTTGGATCACTTTTTGGGTGGAGCGATTGAGGCTGAAGCTGATGCTATTTGTGATGGTAAGGATACCTACATTATTGGGATTATGCAGCACATTGAACCTGCTGGAATTCATTCTGGGGATTCATATGCCGTTTTACCTCCCTATAATTTAGGAGATTTAATTATTACTCAAATTGAAGAAATAACCAAAAAAATAGCTGTGGCTTT
Source organism: Vicingaceae bacterium (assembly GCA_041603555.1). Taxonomy (GTDB): domain Bacteria; phylum Bacteroidota; class Bacteroidia; order Flavobacteriales_E; family Vicingaceae. Next base: position 849 of record JBFIEB010000371.1, on the reverse strand, counting down.
GAAAACAGTTGGATTAATCAATATTCAATTTGCTATAAAAGATGATATTGTTTATGTGATAGAGGCAAACCCGAGAGCCTCTAGAACGGTACCATTTATTGCCAAGGCCTATGACGAACCTTATGTGAAATATGCTACAAAAGTGATGTTGGGAGATAAAAAAGTGAAAGATTTTGATTTCCAACCAAAGAAAGAGGGTTATGCAATAAAAATTCCGGTATTCTCGTTCGATAAATTCCCTAACGTAGATAAGGAGTTAGGACCTGAAATGAAATCTACAGGGGAAGCAATTTACTTTATAGATAGTTTAAAGGATAAATTCTTTAGAGATATTTATGCAGAACGTAATTTATACTTAAGTAGGTAAAATGACAATTTGACCGAAATTTTTAATTGGTAAGGATATTGTAAAAGTCTAAAGCAAAGAAAATTTATGCAGTTATTAAGAACCATAGCAATCATTTTCATCATTTTTTACGGATTTAGATTATTGGCTAGATACGTTTTCCCATGGTTGCTAAAAAGGTGGATGAATAAAAAGATGGGCCAATTTCAAAATCAAGCGAACAGTCAATTTCAAGATCAACAAAAAGCAAAAGACTTTGCCAAACAGCGTGAGGGAGAGGTAAAAATTAAACCTAAAAGTAACGCATCGAAGTCAGAAACTGGAGATATGGGAGATTATGTGGATTATGAAGAGGTAGATTAAATTGGTATTTTCGTAGAGACTTAAAAATGACGCATGCCTAAAAAAGTAATGATAGTTGTGGGAACCCGCCCTAACTTTATAAAAATCACTCAATTTGAAAAAGAATTTAAAACCTATGGCGATGAGTTTGAGTACATTTT
>JBFIEB010000370.1:0-2553 GCA_041603555.1 Vicingaceae bacterium | reverse complement strand
GAAAAAATAGGAACTTATCAGGTTAAGCTAAGTATTCTAGATAAAATAATTGGAGAGAAACATATGGAAAGAGCGGCTTTTGAATTAGAAATCAAAGAAGTTTTGCAACCTAAAATCACGTTGCCTGAAACATTTGTGGTTGGTGATGAATTTTCTATCACCGTTGAACAAGGAAAATGGAAGCCTTATCAAATAGATAATTACTACATAGACTATGGCGATTTGACTATTACAAAAAATAGTGCGCTACCTCACAAATATATAACTCCTGGAGAAAAAGAAATTAAAGTTTTAGTAAGTGGTATAGATTCAGTTACCAAAAAAATAACTACAAACTGCTTTCGTAAGACTGTCATTGTTAAAAGTAAGTTATGAATAAGAGTATTTGCTTAGGGTTAAGTTTTTTAATGTTCTTTAGTTGTGCTGAAGTATTTGCTCAGTCCATACCCGCTAAAAATGAAAACATACCATTTTTGGTAACCTTTGGAAAGGAATCCGAAAAAATTTGGGGAGATGATGATAACAATCAAATTGTATTTTTCTCTATTCCTAAAGAACAAAAAACGCCCTTTTTTATAAGAATTTATGATCCAAATATTGCTGGAAAATTTGACGAGAATAAAGGTGGGTTTAATACAGAGACCACTTTTTCTCTTTATGGTTCAGGTTGTTTTTCAAGTAAAGATGAAGAAAACAAAGATCCAATAGGAAATTATAAAAGGGGAAATTTAATTCATTCAAAAACCTTTAATAGTGATGCAACTTATGATGCTAAATGGTATTCCATTGGTCCAATTAATCCATTGGAAGGAGAATTGTTACCCAATTTGGGAGGTTATATTTTTAAATTGGTTGTTGATGGAACTTCTGGGGATGATGGTAATTTATATCGATTGTTTTTATCCGTTAAAAGTAAGGAAAACATAGCAGTAGAAGGCGGTAATGCTTTTATGTATGAGTATTCATTTCGATTAAATGCAAAAAAACAAGTCTCACACCTTTACCCTTATATAGATGAGCGCACCATATCAATAATACAATATAATTTTGATTTTGATAACGATGCTTACATTAAGTTGATTAGCATGACCAATCCCGGATTAAGATTAAAATCTTCGACTGATGGATTTTGGGCAAGCAGCTTTCATGAAATGTATGATAAGGACAAGAAAACCTCTTTGGATATTCAAATTATTAAAACAGGTACTAAATCGAATAACAATGTAGTTTTTTATATTACCAACCAAAGAGGTAAGTTTTTGCAGTTTCACTCTATTCCTATTGGAGCAATACCTAAAAAAGCCATTGGAGTTAAAATAGGAAAGGAAGAATAATTTTGGAACAAAGGTTTCATCAATAAATGGAATATTAATACTCCTATTGAATTATCAGTTTTTGGCTATATAATGCATTTTCCGAAGAAGCAGTAACTAAATATTCACCAGATGGAATTGATGATTCGATTGGTAGTCCAACAAGTTTTCCATCTTCAATTTTAAGAATTATCTTTGAGTAGAATATTTTTCCCTTCATATCTCTTAGAACAACTAATAATTTATCCTGAATAATTTCTTCGAATTCTATATTTACAAATTGACCACTTTTTACTGGATTTGGATATAAATTAATGTATCCACTATTTTTAACTCCAAAATAATTAACTGGAACTATCCAAGAATAGGTGAATTTTCCATCAAAATCGGTTTGCTTTAATCGGTAATAGGAGCTACCTTGTTTTGGATTATAATCACATTCAAAATATTCTGTAAGTTGACCACTATTTCCTCTACCCTCTGCAGTAAGAATTTCTTTCCATGTCTTTAAATTTGTGCTTCGCTCAACCGTAAAAAATGCATTGTTAAATTCACTTGAGGTTTCCCAATTTAAATTCACTTTATCATGGTTAATATTTGCATGGAAGCTATTTAATATAATTGGAAGTGGTGCAAGTGGAAAGGTTATTGGTCCATTCTGATCACCATCAGCCTTGCTCCACACTATTACAATACAAATTTCAATAAAATTGGTGTTACCTCCACCAGACCCAGTTGAATTTAATAAGCCTCCAGCATTAATTATAACTTCTGAGTTACATGGAAGCCTTAGCTTAGGACCGTTTACAGGAAACCTTAAGTTGCCATCTATAATTAAAATTGTTCCTGCTCCGCAGGAAGTATAGTTTACGGTGCTTGTTATATCAATTATTACTCCTGAGGGTATTATAATGGTATCCTCGCAAATCGGTACCCCAAAATCCCAGCTACTTGGATTGCTCCAGTCACCTCCTAGGGCGGTTACTGTGTTTGAATACGATTCACTTGAAATGAACAAGAAGCTTATTGCTACCACTATTATTTTCAATGGAAAAATTACAGGACACTTTTTATTTGAATTTCTCATGGGTTCATTTATTACTTTTCAAAACTATACCCATAAAGGGGAAGAGCAGTAATAGAGAATACTGAAATCAACTAAGTAGTAATACCTAAATTTATAGGCCGAAAATATTATCAAAAAGAACCCCAAAAAATAGAATCACTATTTCTGTGGGGG
>JBFIEB010000369.1:0-2555 GCA_041603555.1 Vicingaceae bacterium | reverse complement strand
TATTATGGATGGGCATAAACAAACTGGTTTAGTAGGTTGCTGTGCTATTGATGATTATTTCAATAACATTATTAAAAAACACGAATTAACTCGCCCTGACAAAGAAGAAGATCGAAAAAATCACGTTCGACATAGTAAATTAAATTATGAGCCTGTTTTTTTTGCATACCCTCACGTTAATGCTATTGATGAATTGGTTACTAATGTAAAAGAATCTGATCCAGTTTATAACATTACTACTAACGATGGAATTCAGCATACCTTATGGGTAATAAATGAACCTGAAAAAACAGCTTCAATTAAAGCTCTTTTTGAAGAACAAGTTCCTAATATTTATGTGGCTGACGGGCACCATAGAACAGCTGCAGGTGCTATAGTTGGAAAAGAATTCAGAGATGCTGAAAATGGAAATCAAAATGATGGAGCTCGCTATAATTATTTTATGGCAGTACTTTTTCCTGATAATCAGCTAAAAATTATAGATTATAATAGAGTGGTTAAAGATTTGAATGGGATGGATGAAGCTACTTTTATAGACAAAGTTTCTGAAAATTTTGAAATAGAAGAAAAATCAAGTCAGTACAAACCAGAAACATTACATCATATTGGAATGTATCTCAATAGCAAATGGTATAAATTAGTTGCTAAAAGAGGGACATACAATGACAATGACCCTGTTGGAGTATTGGATGTTACCATTCTTTCTAAACAAGTGTTAGAACCATTATTAAACATTGTAGACTTGAGAACAGACAAAAGAATCGATTTTGTTGGTGGAATTAGAGGTTTAGGAGAATTGGAAACGAGAGTAGATAGTGGTGAGATGAAAGTTGCCTTTGCCTTACACCCTGTTAGTATGCAACAATTAATGGATATCTCTGACAATGATATGATTATGCCGCCAAAAGTAACTTGGTTTGAACCTAAATTAAGAAGTGGATTGTTTGTTCATGAGTTATGAGCATAACTTCCAATCTTCAAAAAATACAAGCTAAAATACCGGCAACAGTCACATTGGTAGCTGTGTCTAAAACCAAATCTAAGGAATCAATTTTAGAGGCCTATAATACTGGACAACGTATTTTTGGTGAGAATAAAGTTCAAGAAATCGTTCAGAAATACGAAGATTTACCAAAAGACATTGAGTGGCATTTAATTGGTCATTTACAAAGCAACAAAGTAAAATATATTGCTCCTTTTGTCCATTTAATACATGCTGTGGATAGTTTTAAACTATTGCTAGAAATCAACAAAGAAGCTAAAAAAAACAATCGCATTATTAATTGTTTGCTCCAAGTAAAAATTGCTGAAGAAGAGAGTAAGTTTGGACTAGACTTTGATGAAGCAGAGTTTTTATTTAATGAAGCTAGAAATCTAGAAGCAGTTAACATAATTGGTTTTATGGGGATGGCAACATTTACAGATAATCAAGAGCAGATTAAAACAGAGTTTAATTTACTCCATACTTTTTTCACTCAACAAAAAAATCAACATCAACAGCTAAGAACTTTGAGTATGGGAATGAGTGGAGATTATCAGATAGCCATAGAACAAGGCTCTAATATGATTAGAGTTGGAAGTACTATCTTTGGCAGTAGAAATTAGAATTGCCACTTGAAATATTTCTCTTTTATATCAATATTGTTACTATTGTTCGGTGACTATTCCTATGGTCAAGATACCTTATCCATTGAGATTTATGAGTATAAACCAGACAAAATAGCTAAAGAAGCAGTAAGCAAAATTGTACAATACACTGGGCTAATGCCTAATTTTATTGTAGTAGCAGACAAAGATATTACTACTGCCATTGCTTATTTAAAAAACAATAAACGTTACATAGCATATAACCCAAAATTTATTGAAAAACTTAATGATAAAACTGCTACCAACTGGGCTGCAGTAAGTGTACTGGCGCATGAAATTGGTCACCATTTATCCGGACATACTTTGCCCAAAAGTTCCTCTCCTGGAAATGAATTATTAGCCGATAAATTCTCTGGATTTATATTATATCAAATGGGAGCAAACTTAAAGGATGCTAAATCGGCATTAAGTGCTATTGGTCATGAAATGGACACGACTAAGCATCCACCAAAAACGGCTCGCCTTTTTGCCATACAAGATGGCTGGGAAGAAGCTAAACGATTAAAAAATGTTAGAGCCTATTCTTCATCTAAAAATCCGACAGACGAAAGTTTAACTGAATTTGTTTATCAATGTACTTTTATTGGTGATGACAATATTTACTTTGTAGATGAAAAAGATAATGTGATATGGTATGATAATTATGGAAAACCTATTATTATAGGTCTTAAAAAGAAAAGCAGTAATAATAAATACAATTGGATATACAATTATCTAGACAACTATTATGGTGTAGATCATAAAGGAAAAATCTGGAAAGAAACCACTTATGGATCTGTGTTCGTGGTGGGTGAGGTAAAATTGATTAAAAAAAATATTGCAGATTAATACTTTGCAAGCTTAATTACCTCAGATTTCTGAGTACGCTCATTGCTAACAGTAACCATGTAAATACCAGTTGCAAAATC
>JBFIEB010000368.1:0-2558 GCA_041603555.1 Vicingaceae bacterium | reverse complement strand
CTTACCCTTAGCACCTCCAAACTGATCGGCAAAGCCATCGGTATAAACATAAATGCTATCTCCGGTTTGCAATTGAATTTCATGGTTCGTAAATGGTGTGCCTGAAGTATACTTTCCAATGGGTTGTTTATCTGCTTTTACTTCTTTTAATTCTCCATTACTTACAATGTACAAGCTATTATTAGCTCCGGAATAGCTAAGTTTATTGGTTTTAAAATTTAACGCACACAAGGCAATATCCATTCCATCTCTTACATCGTCTTCACTTCTTTCAAAGGTTTCAATCACTAATTCTCTAACTTTATTTAATATTTGTGCAGGTTCTTTTAAGCCAAATTCCCTTACAGCTCTATTTAAAGCTCCATGACATACTACACTCACCATTGCCCCTGGTACACCATGCCCGGTACAATCGGCAGCAGCATAAAGTACCAAATCATCTATTACTTCCATCCAATAAAAATCGCCTGCAACAATATCCTTTGGCTTAAATAGTACAAAGCCATTTTTAAGGTTTTTATTCAACTCTGTAGTTGGTGGAAGAATTGCTTCTTGTATTCTTTTGGCATAAGTAATGCTGTCGGTTATCTCTTGATTTTTAGCTTCAACCTGTAATTTTTGCTCATTAATTAACTGGTTATCCTTTCGTTTTTGATGGTAGGCTTTTATGCCAAATAATATTAAAATTGCCATTAATAATAAACCTCCAAATAATGCAATTTTTTGAGTTCTATTTTGTCTAATAATGGCATTTTGTTCTTTTATTTTTGAATCTTTAATTGATTGTAACTGAGCATTTTCTATGCTATCCTTTAAAGCTATTCTTTCATATTCGTATTTCATCTCTTGTTGGAGTACAGAATTCTCACTTTCCTGATTATTTATAGAATCTCTCATTTTGATAAAGACCTCATAATGTTGCCACCCCTCTTTGTATTTTCCATTAATTTTTGCAATATCACTAAGCAATTTAGAAGCGTTACTCATCGGTGAAGGAAAGCCTAATTCTTTAGAAATTTGAAGTGCTCTTTTGGCATAAGCTTCAGCTAATTTTTTATCACCTTGCTCAAAAGCTATTGCACCAATATTGTTTAATGAATGTGCAATTCCATCTTTATCGCCTATTTCTTCCTGAATTTTTAATGCTTGTTCAAAATAAATTCTAGCCTTATCTAATTCTCCCAGTTTACGTAGAAATACTCCAACCCCACGAGATGAAGAAGCAATTCCTCCTTTATCCCCAATTTCTTCATAAATTTTTAACGACCGTTTTAAATACATCAATGCCATATCCATATTATTCTGACTTTCATAAATGAATCCAATGTTGTTTAATGAATTGGCAACCCCTCTTTTATTCCCCAACTTCTCCCTAATTTTTAAAGCTTTATGGTAATATTTTAGAGCTTTAGAAATATTGTTCTGCTCATGATAGATTAAGCCAATATTATTGGAAGCCCGAGCAATTCCATTATCATCCTTTATTTTATCATATAACTTTAAAGAACGATGAAAATACTTTAATGCCATACCATGATTACCTTGGTTATTATAGATAAAGCCAGTATTATTAAACGTTGCAGCTAATGAGGTGTTATAAAACTTTTTTTCTTTTAATGTAACATCAGGCTGAGTCATTAATCGAATACAATCATTAGAAATACTATCCCAGTAAGATGTTCTAAAAATCCAACCGACCTCACCAATCTTAAAGCGCATTTCAATTTTTGTACTATCAGAATCGGCTGTTTTTAAAACGGATGTTAAGGAGTCTATTTCTTTTTTTTGTTCAGGAGCATATTGTGCGCTAAATTCATTATGAATAAATAAAAATAAAGAAAGGTATAATATGATGTGTATTGGTTTCACATCAGAAAGTTAACAAATATTTTGCTTAGACAGTTACTTTAAACCCACAATCAAAATGTCCTTCGGGGCACTCTTTTTTACCATGTAAACCACACGGTCTGCAACTTAAGTGCTCGTTTACCTCAACTACAGTTGTATTGTCAGAAAGAGGTGTAAAACCAAAAGCAGGTATTGTTGAGCAAAAATAAGCGGTTACTGGAGCATTCATTGCAGTGGCTATATGCAAAGGAGCTGAATCATTTACATAATTCATTTTAGCATTTTGCATTAGCGCTGCAGATGCTAAAAAAGATAATTTACCTGAAAGGTTAACTACCCTCTTATTCTTAGTTAAGTTTTTTATTTCTTCACATTGCTCCACATCTCCTGGACCTCCTAATATATAGATACTAAGCTGGTCACTCATTTTATTAATTAGTTTTACCCATTGCTCCTTAGGAAGCTGTTTAGTGAACCAAACTGACGTTGGAGCCATACAAACATATTCTTCTTGCTTATAAGCTTCTACATCGTTATAATCCTTATTGGATGGATATAACTTTGGTTTTGAGGCTAACTCATCTGTAAAAGGTTCAATCAATTGCTGGTTTCTTTCTGTTTCATGTGTTCCATCACCAATTTTATGAGTAAACTTCTTAGTAAAAGAAAATGATAAAGGGTTTTTCTTAAATCCAACCTTATGTTTAGCT
>JBFIEB010000367.1:0-2582 GCA_041603555.1 Vicingaceae bacterium | reverse complement strand
TTAAAACAAATAAAATTATGGATGAAGATGAAAATCAAAAGCCATATCTTCGCGATCTAACTGAAGATGAACGATCAGACTTATTAGCAACTCAATCTCAATTTTTAAACTGATACAAGAAATCACATAAATCGCACAATATATTAATTTTATTATCCATTCTTTAAGAAATTTAAGTAGAATTTAATATTCTAGAACTTAAAGACATACTTACGCCAATAAAACCTAATATAAAAATACAGTTTATGTGATATTTGAAATTTTTTAATATACTTCTAACCATCAATAAATTGATGAATAGAAAATAAATTAATTGATAACTTTAAAGGGTCGTATCTAACCCTGAAAGAAACTTATTGTTCTTAAATATAAGTTCCTCGATCCGTGGAAATCTCTATCCAGAGAATAATTACATTCACCACAAGTAAATATTTTTTCACTTGTAATTTTTTCATTAATATTTCCACAACAACCACATGTTTTAGTAGTATATGCTTCACTTACATTTATGACGTTTTTACCGTAAGTTTTAGCCTTAAACTTAAGTTTTTCCTTAAATGCAAAATGTGATAACATCATCATTTGTCTACATGTTCCACTTGTAATTTTTCTATTATTTTTATTACTCATTTTTTTAGTTTCAAATGTTGGTAGAAAAATGTTGTTAAAATTTTTGCAGAGATAATCAGCACACTTCCAGTGCAGGTCATTAACTTTGTTCTTAATTTTGGCTCTCAATTTAGAACATCGTTTCCGCAAATTTTGTCTAGTTCTTTTTTTATTAATTGTAGATATTACTCCTTTTAGCTTATCTTCTTTCTCTCCAATCACTTGAAGTTTTTTATTAAAGTTATCACCTAATTTTCCAGCAACCCCGTCAGGAGAATAAAACGTTTGAAAAGTTCTAGTCCCAGGATCCAAATATACGTCATTGTAGGGGGAATAAACTTTAATCGATTTTCGTGACATTGGTAAGCACAAATAATATCTTCCATCAAATTCTCTTTTAACTACAAAATTACTTTCTATTTCTTTTATATTATTTTTCCACCATCGATTATATTTTCTTCTAGATCTGATACTTTTTTTCCCAAGAATTTTTACAAAAATTTGTCGATTAATATTAAGGGCTTTTTTATCTCCTTTAAAAATTTGAGTTGGAAATTTTTTAGATTTAAAGTTCATACGAAATCCTCCAATCTTCTTTTGTTTGCTTAACTTTAATGAAGTTTTATATGATACCATCGCATCCTGGATTGCAGCTTCTTTTGTTTTATTAGGAATCTCTTTTTCCCAATGTCCATCTTTTAAATGTTCTTTATTTTTCATATTATTTTCTCGAAAATATTGTAGAGTCCATTTGATTTCATGTTGAGAATTAGTTTCATATTTTTGGGTGATAAATGAAATAGTCTTATTGTAAAAGTGTCTATGTGCACCAAAACATTTTTCAAATAGATTTTTCTGCTGAGAATTGGGGTAAATTCGTATTTTCCTGCAATAATTTACGGTAATCGCGTTTTCCATAGTATTTGGATGAAAAAACTGTAATGATTGATAAGAGGTCTTCTGCGAGCTCTTGTTCCAAAGATTTTTCATCTCCGGTTTTAATTGAAATAAGTTTTGCACCATGTGACTCAAATATCCATTGGAATAATTCAAATCCAAATCTACTAAATCGGTCTGGGTAGGTAACCACGACCTCTCCGATTGTTTTGTTAAAAACTCCGTCCAAAATTTTTCTAAATCCCGGTCTTTTAAAATTGATTCCACTTCCGATATCTGAAATGATGGAACTTTCTGGATATCTCTTTTTAAGGACCTCGAGTTGATTGGAGAGATTAGGTTCTTGTTTTTTACTAGAAACTCTTCCATATACAATTTTTTCTCGTTTAATTTCGGGTTCCTTTTCTTCAAGGAGATATCTTCTATGACCTCCTTCGGTAACCTTATATTTAATTTTTCCTTTGAGTGCCCATCTTCGTACTGTTTCTCTTGAAACTTTATATTTTTCACTTGCTTCTTTGGGTGTAACATAACTCATAATTATATAAAAAATATATTTATTTCTTTAATTGAAATTGACGTATTATATACGTGTGTTATGTGCGAGTTTTCTGCTACTATCTCTCAATTCTATTAGTTGAACTTTCTTATCCACAACTCCTGTTAATTTATAATAAATACCCAGACTTATAATTATACCACTTCCTATTGCAATTTTTTTTAAGTAATTCATATCTAATTTTATTTATAATTATACAAAAAATAAAATTCTAATTCAATTTTTTAACTAATATTTAAGTATTTACATTCTAATTCGTTTAGAACTTCGAAGATTATGATCATTATAATTAAGCTCTCCTAGTATTCGTTTAACACGTCTTAATCGTAGAATTTTTTTATTTTCCTTTATAATTTTTTCACGTTCTCGTTCAATTCGTAATATACGTTCTTGACAATTAACATGTTTGCATAACAAATCATCTATATCACATGAACAGTGGTGATATTTAGCTTTGCACCAAATACTATTATCGCACGTACACCAATGAAAATCACTCAAACATTTATTAGGACCC
>JBFIEB010000366.1:0-2583 GCA_041603555.1 Vicingaceae bacterium | reverse complement strand
GTAAACGAAAATGATAAAGGGTTATTTTTAATGACTTTATTGTTAATGGCGGCACTTGGTGGAATAGTTATTTTAGTAGGTAAATCAATAAAAGAAAAACAACAACTAAAAGCTAAGAATTTTGTTGGCGGTATTGCTTTGGGAATTCCAAATTTTGTTTCATTGATTTTCTTTTTCAATGCGTTGGAAGATTCAGGACTTGAATCATCCCAGATATTTCCAGTGATAAGCATGGGAGTTGTTGTTGTTTCAGCAATAGCTGGCTATATTATATTTAAAGAAAAATTGGCGCTATCCAATTGGGTAGGGCTAGCATTTGCAATTGCTGCAATTTTTGTAATTACCTTTTTATGATAATTTAGCTTTACCTAATCTTCTTTAATATAGTTATTTAAAGGAACATCTAAATAATCAGCAGCTCCTGTTGCTAAATCTAATGCTTCTTGTTTATTTTTTGTTTTAAGCACCAATTCTTTCCTGTTTTGATCTATGCATAGGTAAACACAATACAAATCAAATTTTAGACTAACCGAATTACCCATTGTTCGAGCGGAATGCATTGCTTGAGTCCCTTGGGCTTTTGTTAATGCTACGAATTTAAAAGCTAAAAGTGGTTGCCAATCTCCTATTTTAAAAAATAAAACAGATACATATTTCTTGTATCTGTTATTTTCTTTATCTATTAATAAACCATTTCCTTCAAACATTACTTTGGAGCAATTATTTTCTCTAAATTAAATGATGATTCTTTAACGTAAGTAGCTCCTTTCCCCAAAGGTAAATCTATATCAACTGTTATGGAATTGTGCCCCTCTGCACTTATAGTTGTATTATATTTAGTGCCTCCTGCCAGCGTAATAAAATAATTTCCATCATCATTGCATGATGTTTTGCCAACAACATTACCAGTTCCATCCTTAAATTCTATATCTGCAACAATTTTATCTTCTCCGCTACTAATAGTTCCCCGCAAAATTGAAAGATTGATAGAAACTCCTTCTGCCAAAATAGGGTAATCAGTCATGTCAATTTTATAGATGTCTCGTTCTCCAAAACCTCCTTCTCTTACTGATGAATAATGTCCTGTTTTTCCATCAGTGCTCAATACAAAATGAACATCATCCATAATTGTATTAATTGGATACCCTAAATTTTCAGGCTTTGACCAAGTACCATCATCTTGTAATTTAGACATAAAAACATCGTAACCTCCAATACTCAAATGCCCATTAGAGCTAAAGAATAATGTTTTCCCATCAGGATGCATAAAAATTGAATTTTCGTCTTCCGGTGTATTAATAACAGCACCTAGGTTCTTTGGCTCACCCCATTGTGTTCTAGAAATTTTTTCTGCAACATAAATATCTCCTCTACCAAATGCTCCGGTTTTTTTACCTTCCCGCTCACTTACAAAATAAAGCTTATTACCATCAGCTGAAAGACAAGCAGAACTTTCAAAATAAGAAGTATTAATTGGCTTTTCGTATGGTTTAGGATTACCCCAATTACCTGAACTTAATCTTTTTTTAGAAACAAAAATATCTCCAATGTAAACTACTCCATCATTTCTGTATAAAAATATTTGATTTCCATCTGGTGAAATACTTAGGCTGGCATCATGCCCCTCTGTATTCAACCTTCCTTCTATAGGTCTTGCTTTTCCCCACACATTGTCAACTGTATCCCAATCAGCAATATAAATATCTTCAAAATACTTAAAGTCTCCTGCTTTATCAACCCCACCACCCTTAGTATCTGACCTCCTTGAAGTAAATATCATGGTTCTTCCATCAGCCGAAATGGATGGAGAATAATCACCTCCTCTAGAATTAATATTTTTTCCCAGATTCTCAATTTTAACTTTTACAGGTGAAACTATCATTTTTTTAGCATAATCAATCTGCGATATTCTTTTAACAATATTATAATATTCTCTTTCTTTTTTAGAAGCCTTAGAATTAAATTTATTATAACTTTCTAATGACTTATCTAATTGATTATTTCTATGGTAAGATTGTCCGAGGTTAAAATACAACTCATCATCAACTTCTTCATTTAATCTTTTTGCATTTTGAAAATACTCTACTGCCAATTCATAGTTTTTTAAGGCGAAATGGCACTCACCTATTCGGTAATTTACCATTGCATCATTTGTATAATCTGTCAGTAATTCTCTGTAAATATTAAGTGAAGCCCTATAGTTTCTTTCAGTTAAAAACTTATGCCTAGCATCTTGCATTTTGAACTTATATCCAATCTTACCAGTTGCTTTTTTATCCTCCTGAGCATCAACCTTTACTGTTAGAAAAGTAAATGCAAGAAAGAATAGTAATATTTTCCTTTTCATCTTTTGAATATTTAATACTCAACTATCATGTATTATGCCAACAACTAATTACTGGGTAATACCCTTGTACTCTAACAAAAATAATGATTAAGATTAGGATAAAAAATATTATTATTAGCAAGCTCTAATATTCAGAATTTAATATTTCCCTCTCCTTTATGTATTTGAGAAATTTTTCGATTGCCTTTTTTTTATCGTCATCCATCAAATAAGAAATATTATTATTTAAATAACGC
>JBFIEB010000365.1:0-2590 GCA_041603555.1 Vicingaceae bacterium | reverse complement strand
TATTTGTGCTCATAGATTCACGTTTGCCAGCGCAAACCATTGATTTAGATTTTATGGAATGGTTGGGCATTAAAGGAATTCCATTCTCTATTGTTTTTACCAAAACAGACAAGTTAACTAGCTCAAAACTCAATAAGAATTTATTAACTTACAAAAAAGAAATGCTCAAATATTGGGAAGAAATGCCTATTTCTTTTACTACATCTTCTGCAGGAAAAATAGGAAAAGAAACCATTCTAAATTACATTGGAAGTATTAATGATGGATATATGAAAAAGTAATAAGGAAGAAATTAATTACACTTACCTTTAGTGTAATTAGTAACCCCTTGACAATCAGCACTGCAAGAATTTCCGTATGTAATCCCATCGCAACCACAAACCGGATCATACTCATGAGTGCAAATACAATTTTTCTGAGGAGCAGTACTATTACAATCATCCTTAGTGCAACCAAACATTAAAGAAGATATTAATAATATATAAAATAATCTCTTCACAATATTTTGATTAAGCCACTTTCAAGCTGCTAATCTTGGCTTTTTTAAACTTGTCTTTGGCATAACGCAAGGTAACTTTGTGTTCTTTTTGTTTACCATCAGAAGGTAATTCGTACATAGCATCCAGCATTATGGCTTCACAAATAGAGCGCAAGCCTCTTGCTCCCAGTTTATATTCTATGGCTTTATCCACAATAAAATCGAGTACTCCTTTATCAAAAGAAAGTTTTACCTCATCCATCTCAAACAAACGGATGTATTGTTTTATAATAGAGTTTTTAGGCTCAGTTAAGATTCTTCTTAATGCTTCTTTACTTAATGGTTCTAAATAAGATAATACAGGTAATCGACCTATTAGTTCTGGAATCAAACCAAAAGACTTAATGTCTTGTGGAGAAATATATTGCAATAAGTTGTCTTCATCATATTTTTCTTTTTCAGAAGCTTTATAGCCAATTGCTTGGGTTTGTAATCGATTGGCAATTTTTCTAGTAATTCCATCAAAAGCTCCTCCACAAACAAATAGAATATTCTTTGTTTCTAAAGCAATTAATTTTTGCTCTGGATGTTTTCTCCCCCCTTGTGGTGGCACATTAACAACAGAACCTTCTAATAATTTTAACAATGCTTGTTGAACACCTTCTCCACTTACATCTCTAGTAATTGAGGCATTGTCACTTTTTCGTGCAATCTTATCTATTTCATCAATAAAAACGATTCCTCTTTCTGCTGATTCAACATTATAATCTGATGCTTGTAATAATCTGGAAAGGATACTTTCTACATCTTCACCAACATAACCTGCTTCAGTTAAAATAGTAGCATCTGCTATGCAAAATGGAACATGCAAAATTTTGGCAATGGTTTTTGCCATCAGGGTTTTACCCGTTCCTGTTTCTCCCACTAATAAAATGTTTGATTTTTCAATCTCCACTTCTTTATCTCCCTCTCCAACTTGTTTCAATCTTTTATAATGATTGTAAACCGCAACAGAAAGTACTTTTTTTGCATCGTCTTGACCAATAACATATTCATCCAAATGAGTTTTTATCTCTTTTGGTTTTAACAGTTGAATTTGATCAGAAATATCCCTGTTTACTTTGCCTGAAACCTCTTCCTTAACAATGTTTTGAGCTTGAGAAATACAATGATTACAGATGTGTCCGGTAACTCCGGCTATCATCACTTCTACTTCGTTTTTTGCTCTTCCACAAAAGGAACACTTTACTTCTTGCTTATCCATAAGGCAAAGATAATAAAAAGAGGGTAAATGGGCAATCCCCGTATTTATTACTGGGTCTTTTCAACTAATTCTCAATGATTTGAAAAGATACCGGAACAAGTCCGGTAATGACGTGCTTTTTATTAAGCAGAAACCAATTTTTTACTTTTTACGATGTTTTCAATGAAATTATCGAATAAGTAACGAGAATCATGTGGTCCAGGAGATGCCTCTGGGTGATATTGAACGGAAAATACATTGCTATCTTTTAATCTCAATCCTGCTAAGGTAGCATCATTCAAATGCCTATGTGTAACAACAACATTCGAGTTTTGTTCAGCAGAAGCATAGTCCACCACAAATCCATGGTTCTGAGAAGTTATTTCACCTTTACCTGTTTCTAAGTTCATTACTGGATGATTACACCCTCTATGTCCATTAAACATTTTAGAGGTGGTTAACCCACATGAAATGGCTAATATTTGATGTCCTAAACAAATCCCAAAAACAGGTAGCCCTGCTGCTGCAATTTGTTTTACTGTTTCTATTTGTTGAGTCATTACAGAAGGATCTCCAGGTCCATTAGAAAGCATAAATCCATCGGGACTCCAAGCTATCATTTCCTCAAAAGAAGCATCCATAGGAAATACTCGCAGGTAGCAATCCCTTGTTGATAGGCATCTTAAAATATTCTTTTTAACACCTAAATCTAATACCGCTACTTTATAATAAGAAGCGTTTTCATCTCCAACAAAATAAGGCTCTGCCGTGCATACCTTAGAAGAAAGTTCTAAACCTTCCATTGAAGGTACTTCAGCCAGTTGTTTTTTTAGTAGATCTATATCAAAAATCTCCGATGAAATAATAGC
>JBFIEB010000364.1:0-2592 GCA_041603555.1 Vicingaceae bacterium | reverse complement strand
TTAACCAAAAGAGGCAACTATTTAATGTTAAGCTATGACCACATTCAACCAGATTCTATAGCAGTGCTCGACCCAACTACCGGTAAAGTAAAGGCTACCTTTTCGGGCAACTTACAAATTACCGATAAGTGGTTTATCGTTAGAGACAAAGGTAAATATGGTGGTAGCCATGATGATGGTTGGACCTTTTACAATTCCGATTTTGAGTTAGCCATCCCTCGTTTTAGAATAGATAAGTTTGGTCCGATGCAAATGTCTGCCATTACAGGTAAAAAAATAGCGCGTGTTATGGAGATGCGTACAAGAGTAGTTTCACCCGAAACAGGTATCTATAAATACAAAACCGGGAATGGAAAGTGGGGGATTTATTCACTGTTTGACGTAAAAGACCTATTGCCACCCACCGATTTTCTCTTTACCATTGGTGAAGATGTGTTAAGAGACAGAGGTTTTTCATTTTATGTAGTAAAAGGTGATTACTATGGCCTTTTTAATACCCATTATGGTATGGAGCTCGAACCCATATACAAAGGCTTCTCTTTATTGGCATTGGCCAATGGTAAGTATGCCTACCATGCCGGAGACACCCTATATCCAATGAAAGATGCTCCTGGTATTTATGAAGAGCAAAGAGATTCTACACCTTATTTGGCTACTCCTGAAAACTTAGCCAAGAGTTTTGTAATACACCATTGTACACAAGTCAATAATATAGAATTGATTAGCGGAAGGTTTGCTTACCGCGATGACCATGATGATGCGTATTACAGTAGAACAGAACTAGAAAGTGAATATGGGTTAATTGATTTTAATAAAGACACCAGCTATGTTTCCGGTAGAATTCATACCGCTACCTTTTTTAAAAACCATTTTATTGTGGAGAGCACTTTTAGCAAAAGTCAATGGCCAACAGAAGTATTTATCCTCAAACAGAACCTAGATACTGTGAAACTGCCTCAACCACTTTCTGGAGCTTGGATATGGAACGACATGTTCTTTACCAAAGTAAAAGGCAATTTAGTAATGTATGATGTAGAAAAGAACCGAGTTGCAAAAATATTAGGTAAAGCCTACAGGGCTAGAGATGCTCAAGTAAAAGATGGTTACCTATTAATAGGACACAATGAATACAGCAGACATAGCCATAAGTTTACATTTGATATTGCCAACATTATTCGTTCTAACGGTACCATGGTTTTCTTAGAAAAGTCATTAATGCCCATGCACATTATCGGTGATGGTTTAGCCATCGTTGGTTTTGTACCAAAAGGAACAAAAATGGATTATACTGATTTTGTGATACGTAGACATCACCGGCCAAGTAAGCAAGCCATTTTTGATTTAAGAACTGGTAAACGATTAACCCCTCTTAGTGGTTCAATTAAATATGATGACCTTAATGGAACGGTTCATTTTTATGGCGAAAGTCCACTCAAAGCCAAAGGAGAAATACCTGTAATAGAACTCAGAAAGCACTTAAAGTAATTGTAATATTCCCATTACTTGTTCTAAAAATTGCTCCCGTTTTGCTGGGATACTGCTTGCTAAACAAACCATCTTAATGGCCTTCCTACTATTGCACTCACTATATTTAGGATGTATACCACCTATTTTACCTACCAAATAATCTACTTCCCAATTAGTTTTACAACTAAAATAACAAGGATCTCCTCCTTCCGATAATTTCTTTCTATCATAACTAGCCCAACTGTTTTCAATTACCATTGTTAGATCAGCATCTAACGCCATAGTAAAATTCTTGTCTAAAACGGTTTCCATAGTTTAGGCAATTAATTTATTTTCAAATGCATAACGTATCATTTCAGGAGTATTTTTTACCCCTAATTTTTTCATCATATTTCTTCTATGGGTTTCAATTGTTCTATTACTAAGATTCAATTCCATGCCAACTTGCTTGTTGGTTTTGCCTTGAGCAATATACCCTAGTACTTCTACTTCTCTACAAGAAAGTATGGAATTAATTGGTATGGTCCCATTTTTGTAAGCATTTACCGTTTTGTTTAAGTTCTCTATCATCGTTACAGCAACTTTTTTGCTGTAGTAGTTTTGTCCTTTATTAACTGAATTAATAGCTTCTGCTAATTCATTGGTTTCATCTTTTAAAATGTATCCCTTAGCCCCCATGTCCAACATTTTGTTAATACAACCGGCCTCACATTGTTTGGTTAATGCTATAATTTTAATGTTAGGATTGGTTTTGCTTAAGATTTTTGTCGCTTCAATACCATCCATATTAGGCATAACTAAATCCATAATCACTACATCAACAGTGTTTTTATGCGTTTTTATATAGTCAATAGCTTCTTTGCCATCAGCTGCTTCGCCCACTACTTCAAAGGCTTCGCTTTCTAATAAAAGTTTTACTCCTTTCCTTATTATTTCGTAATCATCTACTAGTAAAATTTTAATTGTTTTCATAAACTAAGTTTTTAGTGAGGTTAGTAAACAATACAAGTGCTCTTTGCAAATAATCAATAATTGTCCGAATTTATATTCACAGGAAGTTAAAGCGAAGCATACATCGTAAACATTTTCTGCTTTCCTTTTAATTGAATAGATTTCAACGGAGGT
>JBFIEB010000363.1:0-2604 GCA_041603555.1 Vicingaceae bacterium | reverse complement strand
GGAGATATTAAATTAGTGCTTTATAATGAAACACCTAAACATAGAGATAATTTTATAAAATTGGTTGAGGATGGGTTTTATGATGGAACCTTATTTCATAGGGTTATTGAGGGGTTTATGATTCAAGGGGGAGATCCTGACTCGAAGAACGCCAAAAAAGGAGCTAAACTAGGGAATGGAGGCCCAGGATATACCATCCCAGCAAAATTTAATTCTAATCTAATTCATCAAAAAGGAGCTTTAGCTGCAGCTAGACAACCAGATTATGTAAATCCAAATAAGGAATCATCAGGTTCTCAATTCTATATAGTTCAAGGGAAAAAGTTTACAAAACCTGAATTGGACCAATTTATAAAAGATAGAAATTTGCAGGTAACTTATACAGAAGAACAATATAAAAAATATGAAAAAGTGGGCGGGACACCTCAGTTAGACATGTTATATACTGTTTTTGGAGAGTTGATAGAAGGATTTGATGTGATTGATAAAATAGCTGCTGTTGCTAAAGGAAAAGCTGACAGACCAAAAGAGGACATTAAGATAACGATGAAAATTGTTAAAAAGTAAATAATGAAAGAAAAGATAAAAGAACTTTTAGCTGAAGTAGAAGAATTTAAAGCTCATAGTAAAGAGCAGCTAGAGAGTTTTCGTATAAAATTATTAGGGAGTAAAGGGGAGTTAAAAAATTTGTTTGCAGATTTTAAAAATGTTCCGAACGAAGAAAAGAAAGAAGTGGGGCAATTAATAAATACCCTTAAAATAAAAGCCCAAGATAAAATAGATGAGTTTAAGTCAAAATTAGCTGGAGAAGATAAACCCTCATCAAATGATTTAGATTTAAGCAGAACAGGTACTCCTCAAGAATTAGGAAGCAGGCATCCAATTTCGATTGTAAGAAATGAAATTATTGATATTTTTTCTAGAATTGGTTTTACAGTTTCTGAAGGACCAGAAATTGAAGATGATTGGCATAATTTCTCTGCGCTGAATTTTCCTCCAGAACATCCAGCACGAGACATGCAAGACACTTTTTTTGTTGAAAGTGAAGAAGGAGATATGGCATTAAGAACACATACTTCTTCTGTTCAAGTTCGTATAATGGAAAATACAAAACCTCCGATTAGAACACTTTCTCCAGGAAGAGTTTATCGTAATGAAGCAATTTCTGCAAGAGCTCATTGCTTTTTTCATCAGGTAGAGGGACTTTATATTGCTGAAGGTGTTTCCTTTGCGGATTTAAAGCAAACCCTTATGTATTTCGCTAAAGAAATGTTTGGAGAAGAAACAAAAATCAGATTAAGGCCTTCATATTTTCCATTTACAGAACCGAGCGCAGAAATGGATGTGAGTTGTTCAGTTTGTTCAGGAAAAGGGTGTAACGTATGTAAATATACGGGCTATTTGGAAATAATGGGTTGCGGAATGGTTGACCCTAATGTTTTAGATAATTGTGGAATAGACAGTAAAAAATATACTGGATTTGCATTTGGAATGGGAATAGAACGAATTGCCATGTTGAAATATAAAGTGAACGATTTAAGATTATATTCTGAAGGAGATGTTCGCTTTTTAGAGCAATTTAAATCAGCATTATAGAAAGCTAATAACTTATAATAAATATTAGTAAATCCCCTTCAAATCAAGTTGGGGATTTTTTATTTTTGTTATTTAATTGCCGGATTTATTCCAGCATCTTATCAAACTTTAAAAGATTCCGCAACAAGTGCGGAAATAATATAATCATGAATGTACTAATATTAGGTTCAGGAGGAAGAGAACACGCCATGGCATGGAAATTAGCCCAAAGTCCAAAATTAAATAAACTTTTTATTGCTCCCGGAAATGCCGGCACTGCTCAGGTGGGAGCTAATGTGGAAATTGGAGTAAATGATTTTAATGCAATTAAAGATTTTGTACTGACCAATCAAATTAACATGGTGGTGGTTGGCCCTGAAGATCCGTTGGTAAATGGAATTCATGATTATTTTTTAGCTGATGAAGAGTTGAAAAATATTGGTGTAATTGGTCCTAAAAAAGATGGGGCAGAACTGGAAGGAAGTAAAGAATTTTCCAAAAAATTTATGATAAAACATGGAATTCCAACAGCGCGATACCAAAGCTTTACAAAAGACAATTTAGAAGAGGGTTATGCTTTTTTAGAAACCTTACAACCACCTTTTGTATTAAAAGCAGATGGATTAGCTGCCGGAAAAGGAGTTCTTATTTTAGATGATTTAGCCGAAGCGAAAGCTGAACTTTCTAATATGATAGAAAGCGGAAAATTTGGTGATGCTTCAGCAACTGTTGTTATTGAAGAGTTTTTAAAGGGAATTGAACTTTCTGTTTTTGTTTTGACGGATGGGGAAAGTTATAAAATTTTACCATCTGCTAAAGATTACAAAAGAATTGGTGAAGGAGATACGGGGTTGAACACTGGAGGCATGGGAGCTATATCTCCTGTTCCATTTGCTGATGAGGCGTATTTACAAAAAGTAGAAGAACTGGTAGTTAAACCAACTATTGCTGGATTAAAAGCTGATGGTATCGATTATAAAGGATTTATTTTTATTGGGTTGATGAATGATAATGGCAATCCTTCAGTGG
>JBFIEB010000362.1:0-2630 GCA_041603555.1 Vicingaceae bacterium | reverse complement strand
CTCATTTACAGCATGATTAATTCCTTCACCACCTATTGGGTAAGTCAATACCACATCATCAGTTACAAATTCATAAACTACGTAATAGGTTTGCGGTCCTTGTGGAATAGAAAACCCAGCAATTTCAACATTGTATGTTCCAGCAGGTGGGTTATCAATGGTAACTTGCTCCATATTATTTAAATTATCAACACCTCTTACTGCATCTAAATTTAAAAGTGCAGCATTTGGAGTATCATCTAACACCCATGGATTGTAAGGAGTAGAACTTGGATCTCTTAATACGAAATTAATATCATTGACTAAAGATGGTGCTGAAGCTACAGCTCCTTCATAATCAACCCACAAAACCATTACCCTCACTTGATCAGTTCCAGCAGGAACGGTAATGTTGTGTACATTATTTCCTCCTTGAGAAATAGAACCTGATAAATAATTATTATCATTAAATATTCCGAAAGCTCTCCTTGCGTTTATTCTTCCCCATCCATGTATAAAATCTGGACCAGGGTTTCCAACGTCATCAGCAGTATTTAAAACAGTTGCTTTAATCAATCCTGAAGGAGGATCCACACCAGCGTTCAAAGCCTTATATGCATGGCACAATTGAGTTATTGTTCCAGCAACCCCAGGGCATGACATAGAAGTACCACTGATGGTTTGATAACCATTTGGATCTTGCGTAGATGTAACATTGACCCCAACTGCACTAATATCAGGTTTAATTCTACCATCAGCAGCAGGTCCTCTACTACTAAAGCTAGCGATTACGTCATTTTGAGTTAATGCGGCAACAGTAATAACATTTTTACCCGCTTTATGTCCTCCTGTAACATTAAACCATTGACTTCCTGCAGGAGTAGAGCCAGAACCGTTAGAATTTCCAGCAGAAAAAACATGTGTTAAATTGGGTCTTTGTCTTATTTGTTGATCTAACTGTTGTGCTAAAGAGGTATAACCAGCATTTACACCGTTACTATAACTTTTAGATGTTACGGTAACACCATTATTATCATATATATTAGGAACAAGATTGTAATTATTATTACTTGGGTCATAAACCATTACCTGAGCGCCATAAGCCATACCTCTAGTAGTAGGGTCTAAATTTCCAGCACCAGCAATAGTACCACCACAGTGTTCCCCATGATCGCCAGTTTGAGTTGCATTGATATCTGTAAACCTACCTGTATAATCTATATGCTGGTCTAACATACTATTATCTTGAAGCATTACAGTAATACCAGTTCCATCATATTGTAAACCTGAAGTATAAGATGTAGCTAAATTATTACTTCTATGATCCGTTACTCCTACCAAATTTTCTGGCTTCCCTGGAGCATCAATTTGTTCAAAATAATAGAAGAAAGGTTTTTGATAAAGGTTATCTAACTTATTAATTGATATTTCAAATCTAACAGCATTATTCCCACTGATTAACATTACATCAGCTCCCATTTTATTTAACTGGTCTGTAATATACTCATCAGAAATTCCCTCATAAAAGAGTGCGTTAAGTTTAATTTTTGAACCATTTAATGCCCAATCTTCATAAGTAGCATCATTTAATTTCTTGGTAAGTTTAAACTTGTCTTGAATCTCAACTAAAGCAAAGGCATTATAGTTCTGAAGAATAGATATATCTGTACCGTTTTGAATTTGAGCATAATAAGCATTGCTTGGTATATAATTTAAGAGCGTAATATTTGCACTTGCCAACTCCTCTTTTTGTTTTGTAGATGGAATAGTGTTAAACTGAATTATTCTGTAATAATTACCATTTACTAATTCTGATTTATTAACCAGATTAGATTTTAGTGCAGATATATTTGCAGTAGTTTTAACTTGACCTGAAAGAAAAGATAAAACTTTGTTATTTTGTGCACTAGCATAACCGCTCATGATTAATAGTGCTAAAAGACCTTTTAATAGTAAAGAATAACGATTCATAAGTATATGTTTAGATAGTTTAAGTTGTCTAAAAATAAGAAATTATTATGGAGTTTCACCTCAAATCAAGTGCACAAATCATCAATTGTTATATTCCTAACAGTTATTTTGATTATTGTTATCTTATCGATAATGAATTATTTCATAATCTTGTGTAAAAGTTATTTATCATTTAAATGAAAGTTTTCGGATTAATAGGACACCCACTTACCCATTCATTTTCTAAAAAATACTTTACAGATAAGTTTAAAAAAGAAAGTATAACAGATTGCTCCTATGAATTATTTGACATTAATGACATAACCCTGTTCCCAGAACTTCTGAAGGCACAACCTCTTCTAAAAGGATTAAATATTACAATTCCTTATAAAGAATCTGTTATGAATTTTTTAAAAGAAATTGATGAAGTTGCGGCCGAAATTGGTTCAGTTAATACACTTAAAGTATCGCTTGATAAAAATCATATAAAAGGATGGAATACTGATTATTATGGATTTAAAAAATCACTAAAACCATTCTTAAACACCAACCATGAAAGGGCTTTAATATTTGGAACAGGTGGAGGATCAAAAGCTGTTAAATATGTTTTGAACGAACTTAACATTGATTGCCTATTAGTCTCCCGAAATCCAAAAAGTGAGAGAGAAATATCTTATAATGATGTGAACGAATATGTAATT
>JBFIEB010000361.1:0-2637 GCA_041603555.1 Vicingaceae bacterium | reverse complement strand
GGAATCCATTTCGGGCATAGAAGTGAAGAAGCTACAGACTTAGAATCAACATATAAGCTATCAAGAACTGAAGGCTTTGGGAAAGAGGTAAAACGTAGAATTATGCTTGGAACTTATGTGCTAAGTGCAGGATTTTATGATGCATACTATTCTAAAGGTCAAAAGGTAAGAAGATTGATTAAAGAAAAAACGGATAGTGTGCTAAGTAAATATGATTTCATTTTATCACCAACTTCACCACATACCGCCTTTAATATTGGCAAACAAACCGAAGATCAAATTAAAATGTATTTAGAAGATATTTACACCGCTCAGGCACCATTGGCGGGTATCCCCGCAATATCCTTACCTTTAGGGCAACATTCGAATGGATTACCTTATGGTATTCAGGTGATGGGGAAAAGTTTCGGAGAACAAGAGCTCCTTTCTTTTTCTAAGTACTTAATGAATAACAATAGTTAAAGAATGAACGTTTAATAAAGAATGGGACTTAAACTTTTTGTCATATTATTCTTAATAACAGCTGTTACTTGTGTTGCTCAATCAAAAGATTCATCGCAAACGATATTAGATGATGACCCAGTTTTAGCAGCTATTGATAGTATGATGGCTTCTGGTTATTTTGAAAGTTTAGGGTTTAACGATAATATTCATGAGCTAAACACTTTTGATTATACGAAGGATTCTATTCCAATATTTGACAGTTTGACTTACATACAGAGATTTGAAAAACTAAATGCTAATTCTCCTTTTAGCATAGTATATAATTCTCATATTAGTGGATATGTAAATCTTTATGCTAAAAGAAGAAAACGGGTTACCTCAAAAATGCTTGGTTTAGCACCAATCTACTTCCCTATTTTTGAACAGAATTTAGATAAATATAATTTACCCTTAGAACTTAAATATTTGCCAATTATTGAATCTGCTTTAAATCCCAAAGCAAAATCTAGAGTTGGTGCTACTGGCTTATGGCAATTTATGTACCCTACAGGTAAAATGTTTGGATTAGAAGTTACTTCATATTATGATGAGAGAAGTGATGTATATAAATCTACTGATGCTGCTTGTAGGTATTTAAAATATTTGTATGAAATGTATCATGATTGGGATTTAGCACTGGCGGCATATAATTGTGGTCCAGGAAACGTAAATAAAGCGATTAGACGAGCTGAAGGCAAAACGAGTTATTGGGAAATAAGAAATTTTTTACCAAGAGAAACCAGAGGTTATGTTCCAGCCTTCATTGCGGTTAATTATATTATGAATTATGCTTCTGAACATAATATTTATCCAAAAAAACCTGATATTTCATGTTTTAAAGTAGATACTGTTGGGCTTTCAGATCATTTATCTTTTGCTCAAATTTCAGAATATTTAGACATTCCTATAGAGTACATAGAGTATTTAAATCCAGCTTATAAACAAAATTTTATTCCAAATACCGGTAAGGCAAATACACTTTGTTTGCCCGCAGGGAAAGTTGGAGATTTTTTAACCAATGAAGCAACAATTTATGCGTTAAAAACAGAGCAAGACAAAAAAGATAGTATTGCTTTTGCTCAAAATAAACCAATTTCTCTTGCAAAAAGGGGTGATGCAGTGGTTTACAGGGTAAAAAGTGGAGATGTTTTGGGGAGTATTGCAAACCGATACCATTGTAGGGTTAGCCAAATAAAAGATTGGAATAATTTGTATAGCGATAGATTAAAAATTGGACAGAAACTTTACATTTATGCCAAACCTAGCTATGCCGTCCAAAATAAGAAAAAAGCAGAGGTAGATGCTCAAAAGATTAAACTAAAATCAGATGGAAAATATCTTTATTATACAATAAGATCAGGAGATAATCTTTGGGATATTGCTAATAAATATGATGGAGTTAGCGTAGAGCAACTTAAGGAATTGAATAAAGCAATTAATATTCAAAACCTTAAATTAGGAACAAAAATTAGAATTAAACCAATAGGTTAATAGTTTCTAAATGAAAATCATTAAAAAAATATCTCTTATTGCATTAGTACTCACAGTATTAATTTCGTGTGATGAGATTAATGAAAGAGTTTTACCAAGTTGTACTGGTAGTGCAGGAGATTTGTTAGTAGTTGTAGATTCAAATTATTATAATTATCAAACAGGAGAAGCTATCCGACAAATTTTTTCTCAGGAGCAAGTGGGGCTACCACAAAGGGAGCCTTTATTTAATTTGATTCAAGTTCCACATAGATCATTTGCACGAATTTTTCAAACAACAAGAAATATTATTATGGTTAACATAGAGCCAGAAAGTAATATTAAGCTTACTGTAAGTAAAGAAGTGTGGGCAGAATCACAACTTGTAATTACCGTTACTGCTCCATCTGATGAGATTGCAGCTAAAACCATTAATAAAAATGCAGCAGTTTTACTTGATTATTTTAATGATAAAGAAATAGAAAGATTGCAAGCAAAATATAGAATTAACAAAAACAGTAAAAATGCTCAATATTTAAATGAAAATTTTAACTTAAAATTAAATATTGACGAATTATATATTGTTGCAAATGAAGACGAAGACTTTGTGTGGTTAAGAAAAGAAAAAAACATTGGAGGACATCCGGTTAGTCAAGGCATACTTATATATACTTATCCTTATGT
>JBFIEB010000360.1:0-2651 GCA_041603555.1 Vicingaceae bacterium | reverse complement strand
TTTCGCCTTGGTGGATGTACCTCTTATTGGGAATAAATTTTTTAGTACTAGGAATATTAATTTTTTTATTTCCTAAATTTTTAGTGTTGATAATATCCACTTTTTTAATCGCTTGTGGTCTATTGTTTTTTGGTATTGCGTTTAGTGTTTGGCGTATTCGGAAGAAATATAATGGATGGAGGAATAAACATTCTATTCCTGTTCAATAAAAAAATAAATATGGTAATAAAAGTTTATACTCCAAATATTCGAAGTTTAGTCATTAACCAATTTAATGAATCACTTCTCGAAAGTGAATTAAAATATATTGCAAGTGATTTGTTATTGCATGGATTTAGGGATATGCATCAAATTAATGAAGCCATAAATCGTTCAATGCAAATCTGCCTATCGTCATCCTTGTCAATTAGAACTAATTTCAAACCAATTTATATAAGCAAGCGGAGAGAAATAATGTGCGATTGGAAACTTTCTACTTTGGGAAGAAAGTTAGTGCTTGTAAATGCAGATGCTTCGATTCCTTTAGTGGCAAAGTTTCAGATGGAGTTGTTAAATCATAAAAATGGTATTATCTAACCAGTTTTTTAATTTTTTTAGATGTTCAGGAACTTCTTCCATAATAGAGGCACCAGTTATGGCATCTATTCCTTCTATTTTTTCACTTCCTTCTCCAGAAGTTGAAATAACAAAAAATTTGAGAGGGTCATAGTATTCTGTTAAAAAATTTGCAACATTGGCAGGTGGTTTTGACATTTCCCATGTATGTAAAATTATTATGGCATCCCAGTCTTTTTCATTGATTTCGTTTAAATCAGTGGCATCCATTATTTTGATATGAACAGGGTCGCTGTTCAAGGAATCTATTATTCCTGTTACGATAGCATTTTTATATTTACTGCCTTGTGTAGCAATTAATATTTTGTGTTGAGCCATTTCCTTCTTAACCTCATATGGTCTAATTTTTTCCATTGAATACGTTATTTTATACCATACTGCAAATAGAATAATTAGTGTTAATAATATTCCCAACCCAATAAATATTTTTGTTTTCATTTTAATGCTAATTTAATTTGTAAAAAGGGTGCTATATTTTCTTCTGCTAAATGTGAGAATTGGAATTTTTGTTTTAAAAAGCATTTGTTTAGTTAAACTGTCTTGAAATATATTATTTAACATGCTGGTGTTGTAAGTAGTCATGGCAATCACATCTGCTTTTTGTTCTTGAATGTACTTATTAATGCCTTCAATAGTATCGTTTACAATCTTTTCCTTAAAGGATATTTTTGAATAATTGGTCTTTTTGATAATATCCTTTAATAAATCTATGCTCCATTTTTTTATTTCAATGTCTTCATCAATATGTAAAACACTAATCGAAGCATTATACAGCTTCGCAAAATTCACAATATAATTTAACATACTTGTTTCATCGAATTGCAAATCGGTAGCATAAACTATTTTTGAAATAGTGCTAAATTTGGCCGATTCAGGAATGGCTAAAACTGGGCAGATAGAATCTTGTATAATACCTTTTGTAATACTACTCATAAAAAATCCTTTTTCTGCAGCTTCTCCCTTTGTTCCTATAACTATAATGTCTACTGAATTTTTTTTGGCTTCATTCAGAATGTTATCTTTTATATTTCCTTCTCTTAAAAAACATCGATGAGGAGCATCCTCCAGTTTATTTTTTTTAATTATTTGTTTTAATTTATTAAGGGCCGCTAATCGAATTTTGTTAGCAACATCTGTAATTGGGTCAAGTACTGAAATTGAACTGAAAGACTTTGCTGGGGCTAATATTGGAACGTCATATACATGAAGTAAATTAAGTTTTCCATTGCTCTTTTTTACTAAATCAATTAGATATGGAAGTGCATTATTGGAAGTTTTTGTAAAATCTGTAGGGTAAAGAATGTTATTAATGGTTTCCATATTATTGATTTTAAAATTTATATTTTTGATGTAAAATGAGTAGGGGTATATCTACTAAAGTTGGTAATTCTTCCGTTACACTATTATGAAAAATTAGTTCAAAAAATGAATGTTTTCTTGCTATAATAGTAAGCATGTTAATATTAAATTTGTGCACAAATTGGTCAATTCCCTTTGCTATATCAGTATGAAGTATACTATGAAAATTATGAGGAATTTTCTCTAGTGTATGATGTAATTTAACACCTATTATTGCTTCTTGGTTAGTTACTAATTCATCTTTTGAATGAACATTAACAATTAAAAGTTCCGAATTATATTGCTCTATTATTTTTATTAATGGATTAAACACATAATTATACTCAAGCTCTTCATAATTAGTAGCGAATGCTATTTTTAAAGGTGGAGTAAATTTGGTATTCTGAGGAATAGAAAGAACTGGACATTTCACTTTTTTTATTACATCAATGGTTGTACTTCCTAAAAACATCTTCTCCATACCAGTAGAACCTTTTGTTCCCATTACAACATAATCAATATTTTCATTTTTAGATATGGTGTTAATAACATCAGATAATTTTCCAAATTTTGATTTTTTTTTCAAAACAAATAAATAAGATGGATATTTGTTTTTGAAATAATCGTATTCTTTTTTTAATTCTTGTTTCGATTGCCTTGAAAGGATATCTTTAATTGAAATAAGAATATCCGTTGTG